>JBAVOF010000572.1:0-6068 GCA_049691835.1 Polyangiales bacterium | reverse complement strand
GGATGACGACCGCGGTGATCGATGCGGAATACGGACTCAGCAGCCAGGAGCTGATGGCCGCGCTCGGAGAGCAGGCGATCGATACGAGGCCATTTTTCCACCCCTTGAGCGCGCTCCCCGCGTTTAGCGAAACGCCTGAGGCCGCAGCGGCAAAGGCGAGAAACAAAATCGCGTACGATCTGAGTCCTAGGGGCTTGAACCTCCCCTCGGCGATGCGCCTCACCGAATCGCAGGTCGATCGGGTTTGCTCGGTATTGCGAGCCATTTTGTCCGATCGCTGAGCGAGCAACTGGGCTAGTGGGCCTCCTCGACTTCCTGGGCACGTCTCGCGAGCGCGTGGCTGCGCTCCTCCGCTGCGGTTGTCGAGTCCAAGCCGATGGTTTCGAGGACGGTCCGCCATCGATTGGACCAATCGTGCCGTCTGAGAACGTTGGTCATGTTGGCCCTGCGCGCCCGACCGACCCGCTCCGGGTTCGCGTCAAGCTCGTCGATCACCGCCAGAATCTTGTCGGACCCGTATGGGAAGTGGATCACGGCATCTGGCCAGTCGAAGAAGGCGCGGAAAGTGTCGCAGTCCGGCGGTTCGCCGATCAGCACCGAACCAGCAGCAGCGCCCTCGAAGAATCTGGGGCCAAAGACTTGTGCACCTTTTGTCTGATCGGGCTCGTTTACCTTCGCCCGATCGGCCATGAAGTACCGGCTACGTTTGATCAGATTCGCGGTCAGCTGACGATGTTCCGCATGACCCTCGACGAACGTGGTCCAGCGTGCCGAGTCGTAAAAGTAATTGAACCGGGGCTCACGCTCGGCGCGCTCCAGCAGTTTCCTATGTGCGACGGGGGAACGCCGTCCGAGTGCGTAAACGTCGATGGATCGACTCGGCGGGTTCGGATGCGAACAGAAGCGAAGGGCGTCAACGGCAGGGGCGAGGAAGCTGCAAGGGCGATCGACGAGCTTCGCCAGCGGTGCGGGCGTGGGGGCGTGGCCCACGAAAACATGGTCGAACAGCTCCAATGGCTTGAGCAACTTCGTGTAGCGGAGCATGTCCACCCAAAGCTCCTCGATCCAACAGATTTTGATCCGGCATCGATCTTGCCAACCATCGATGGAGTCCAGGATGTCGAGGCCCTGCGGGGTCATCACCCGAACGAAAAAGACGTCGTAGTCGTTTGTCACGGTGGTCCGGGTCCGACCTGGCTCGCGACTGATTGCGATGCCAACCTGTCGCCGCAAGCGCGAAAGGACCTTGTCCTCCAATGGCAACTGCTTAGGTGATACGGGCTCGACGGCGATGAGGTCCACATCGTCGACAGCGCAAACGACATCTTCGAACTCGTACGCGCTCGCCCAGCTCACGTGTGGCCTGAGGAACCGATGGCTGACCATCAGCACGCGTGGTTTTGGTTTCCGCATGAGCGCTTGAGCCGACCCTCAAGGTAGTCGGCGGAGCTGCACCGGCGCAAATATAACGTATGTGCGGAAGAAAGCTCCGTTTGGGATCTCGGATGACTGTCGTCGCGAGCGCTCGGATAGCGAGGGCCCTCGCCGAAAGGGGGCCGCAGGACGGGCGAATAGGATGCCCCGATCCACGCTGGGTGGATAGCACTAGTTGGGTTTTTGGGCATTTCTCGCGGGTGGCTCGGCTTTCGAGCGCCGGGCGCCGACGGCTCTATCGAATCGCGGCACTGGCCTGGCCACCGATCGGGCCCCGGCATTTTGGGGCCGCCCTCGGTTGCCCCTACACTATGTCCAATCGAGTGGAAGGTCTCGTGGACAAGCCTGAGGATCCGGCACGAATTGGAATTGTGGGCACCGGCTTCGTCGCCGACCTCTACATGCGTTCTCTTGAGTTGCATCCGGAGTTGCACGTCATCGGAGCCCACGACTCCAACGCCGACCGTCTCCGACGGTTCTCCACCTATTGGAAAGTGCCGCAGTTCGAATCGCTCGGGTCCTTGCTGGAATCCAGCGCTTGCGATCTCGTGCTGAACCTGACCAATCCCGGCTCTCACTACGAGGTCAACCGGCAGTGCTTGTCGTCGGGCGTAAACGTCTACTCGGAAAAACCACTTGCGACCGATCTGAGCGAAGCACGGGGACTCCACGCGCTTGCTCGGGAACGAAACCTCCTGCTGGCCTCCGCTCCGTGTAACTTTCTGAGCGAATCTCCTCAAATTGCATGGAGAGCATTGCGCGCGGGTCTGTTGGGTCAGCCCCGATTGATCTATGCGGAGCTGGATGACGGTTTCATTTCCCAGGCTGCTTACCAGTCGTGGAGAAGTGAGTCGGGCGCACCGTGGCCGTACCGTGACGAGTTTCAAGTCGGATGTACCCTCGAGCACGCAGGGTACTACCTCACCTGGTTGGTGATGATGTTCGGCTCAGTACGCCGCGTTGCGGCTGCGGCGGCATGCCTGGTCCCAGAAAAAGGGGGTGAATCGACGCCCAACACGCCCGACTTCTCGGTGGGCGTCCTCTACTTCGACACTGGTGTGGTTGCACGACTAACGTGCAGCATCGTGGCAGCCCATGATCACAGGTTTCGAGTGATCGGCGATCGAGGCGTGATGGAAGTCACCGACTGCTGGGACAACGAGAGCCCGGTCGTCGTCAAGCGGAGAGTGCGTCTTCGGCGACGACTGATAGACCTGCCGATCGGTCGAAGGGAGCGCATTCGCGGACATACGCATCCGAAGGTTCGCCGGCGCGGCGCCGCTTCAATGAATTTTGCGCTCGGCCCGGCCGAAATGATGCGGGCCCGCCGTGAATCGCGGACACCGCGAGTTTCGGCTGACATGGCGCTTCATATCAACGAGGTTACCCTTGCGCTTCAAGAAGCCGTGGGTGGTCGCGTGATCGAAGTCCAGTCGTCCTGTCCGGCAATCGAACCCATGCCCTGGGCACGCGACTCATGAGATTTGGCATCGTCGGTACCGGTGACATGGCGGGCACGATGGTCAAAGCGTTGGGCTCGACGCCGGGCGCAGTCGTCGCCGCAGTGGCCTCCCGTTCCGAGGCACGCGCCGAGTCGTTCGCGCGGAGCCATCGGGTGGAGCACCATTTTGGCGATGTTCGATCGCTTGCAGCCTGTGCCGACGTCGATGTCGTCTACGTGGCAAGCCATCCGGCTCGGCATGTCGAGGATAGTCTGGCTGCGCTCGAAGTGGGCAAGCCCGTGCTCTGCGAAAAACCGCTGGCCACTTCGGTCTCAGACGCCGTTTTGCTTGCCGACGCGGCATCGAAACGTGGCGTTTTTCTCATGGAGGGAATGTGGCTGCGCTTCCTGCCGGCGGTTCGCCACGCGGAGCAGCTGGTTCGCGATCGTGTCGCTGGCACACCGCTGCTCTTGCAGGCCGATTTCGGTTACCCGGTTGCTGCCGGAATGACGACAGAGGGCACGGACGTGGGGGTGCTCTTGGATCGGGCGGTGTATCCGATCTCGTTGGCGATCTTTGTGTTGGGAAAGGTGCTTGATAGCGCCGCCCTGATCAGCCACGACCGGCGCGGAGTCGCGACTCAAGCCTCGTTCTTGCTGCGACACGATGGAGGAGCTGTCTCCCAGCTCGCGGTTTCCTCGGTGGCATTCCTGTCGAATCGGGCCGTGATCTCGTGTGAGCGAGGCCGAATCGAGCTCGCCGAACCCTTGCTCGGAACCGAACGCGTGGTTCTGCAGCAGCACGCACCCGTAATCGCGAGCCCGGGGTCGAGCTCCACCCCATCGGCGAAGAAGCGGATAGTCGAGGCGCTCAAGTCATCCTCGACTTTGCGCAGGGTGCGCGCGAGCCACCTCAGAGCCGGAAGCTCGGATCACTTCAGCTACGGCCCGTCTCCCTATTGTCCGCAACTGAGGGAGGTCATGGACTGCATAGAAAGGGGCGACGCTCAGTGCGCGACCATGCCACTTGACCAGAGCATCGAGACACTTCGGGTCATCGAGCAATCACAGCGCGGGCAGAGCGCATAGTGAAGGAACGAACACAAGTCATGAGAGTCGCCTACTTGATGAATATGTACCCGATGGCCAGTACGACGTTCATCCATCGCGAGATCCACGCACTTGAGGAGCTCGGTGTCCAAGTGGAGCGGTTCGCGCTTCGGACCTGGTCGGAGAATCTGGTCGACGCGCGCGATCGAGAAGAGCGCGAGCGGACCAGCTACCTGCTGAGCGGCGTGGAATTCGGACTCATCGTTCGGCTGCTGAAGGAGGCAATCACCAACCCCCTGGGTCTGTTCAAGGCAACGCTGGCGGCACTACGCGTCTGGCGTACGGCCGGGGCAGATTTCGTGAAGCACATCGCGTATCTGCTCGAAGCCGTGAGCCTGCGTCAACGTATGGCAACCATGAAGCTGCGGCATGTTCATGTTCATTTCGGCACGAACGCGACCACGGTGGCCATGCTCGCCCGAATCATGGGCGGGGGCAGCTATAGCTTCACCGCGCACGGGCCGGACGAGTTCGTCGAGCCCTTCCGGACCAGTTACGATCGGAAGATCGATGAAGCGGCATTCGTCGCTGCCATCTCCAACTATTGCCGGGTGCAGCTCGCCCTCATCGGAGGAATGAAGAATTGGGACAAGATCCGCATCGTGCCCTGCGCGCTCGACCTTCGCGAATTCAAACCCGGCGCCAATCCCATCGACGGAAGCCTACGCCTGGTGTGCATCGGTCGGCTTTGTCCACAGAAAGCGCAGACGCTCTTCCCGGATGCGGTCGAACCCTTATCCGACGAATTCCCAGCGCTCAAGGTCGTCCTCATTGGAGATGGAGAGAGCCGGGAAGAGATCGAACGCAAGATTGCAGCCAAGGGCCTCGGCAAGCATTTCGAGCTGCTCGGTTGGCGCTCAAACGACGAGGTTCGGGCAACCCTGCAAGGGGCCAGGGCAATGCTTCTTCCTAGCTTCGCCGAAGGGCTCCCGGTGTCGATCATGGAGGCATTCGCATTGGGAAAGCCGGTCATCTCGACCTATATCGCCGGTATTCCGGAGTTGGTCGATGCGTCCTGTGGCTGGGTGATACCAGCGGGCGACATACCGGCTCTCACGTCCGCGCTGCGCGATTGTCTTGCCAAAGACGAGACGACCCTGACTGCGATGGGGACCATCGGCCGGTCGCGTGTCGAGGCTCGCCACGATATCCGTCGTTCTGCCGAGCTGCTCCGCGAAAGCTTCGAGCCGTTTGCCTGACGCTGATGTTGGTCCAGCACCATCCGACGCTATACTGGTCTTGATGGCGACGAGGACACCTTGGTGAAGCGGGTACGCTTGGGACGGATATACGCCCACTCGCTCTCCTTTTCGGACGCACTCGACGCGGTTGCCGAACTGGTCGAAGCGGGGAAAGGCGGGTACATCGTCACGCCCAATGTCGACCACGTCGTGCAGGCGGAGCACAGCGAGCAGATGCGCGCCGCATACGATGAAGCGAGCTTGTCCTTGGTCGACGGGCAGCCCCTGGTCTGGCTCTCCAAGATGATGGGTGAGCCGTTTCCGGAGAAGATCTCGGGAAGCGACTTCGTTCCCCGACTGATACACATGGGAGCACGCAAGGGCTGGCGCGTGTTCTTTCTAGGCGCAGCCGAGGGCGTGGGCGCAAAGGCCGCTGAGCTCATGAAGCGCGAGCATCCAGGCCTGCAGATTGCAGCGCACTCCCCGACTTTCGGTTTCGAAAACGACCCCGTCGAGAGCGCGGAGGTACTACGCATCGTGCGTGACGCAAAGCCACACCTCCTGGTCATCGCCTTGGGTTGTCCCAAGCAGGAACTGCTGATGCACCGGTGGAAGCACGAGCTGGCGCCCGCTGTCGCCATCGGAGCTGGCGCCACCTTGGACTTCATCGCAGGAAACGTGGCGCGATCACCGGTCTGGATGTCCGCGGCCGGTCTCGAATGGCTGTACCGTCTCGTTCGCGAGCCGCGCAGGCTCGCTCACCGCTACCTGGTGCGCGACCCCGAAATCATCAAGGTGGCCTGGAGAATGCTTCGGCTGTCGCGAGACGCCCGGGTACTCGAGGAGACGAACACCGGCGAAAGCTGAACGACGAGCAGCCTACGCAGGCTAACGCATCCATC
>JBAVOF010000571.1:0-10535 GCA_049691835.1 Polyangiales bacterium | reverse complement strand
CACAACCGTATCAAATACCCCTGGCAGAACGAGCAAGACGCAAGCGAAGCGCCGCTTCCTGTTCCGGGCGTAGCAACGGAGCAGGACGTCGCGCTGGAGCGAAGCCGTGAGTTCACGTGAGCGCGCGTGCATCATCGGTGTCTTCTGGTTCCTGGGGGCTTGTGATCAACTTGGCAACCCACCGCAGTACGCCACCGCACCGACCGTCTGGGACGACCCGCGAGGTCGCCTAGAAACATCCACCCGGTCGTTCCGCAACGAGAGCACCATCCGGCGCCTGGTCTCCGATGGCCTTGGCGAGCTGGACCACGCTGACCCTTCAATCGGCCCATCACAAACGCTGACGATCGTTTCGGTCGCTGCGCGGAGATTCGACCCGATCGGACGCCGATCTGTGCCGCTCGTCACAGTCTTCAAGTTTTCCAATCACACTCCGATCTTGCGAAATTGGTCGGCAGATGTCTCTTCTCGGCGCTGGACTGCCGCGTTCGCGACTCCCGAGCCACCGGCCGGGGCGGTTACCTCCGTGGCGCCATGAGCCCTGACTGAGTCTCCCCCACGTCCGGGAACTCCGCCAGTGTTCGTCCTTCGTCGCGAAAAACCTCGATCGATTCCATGAATCCGTGCGCTAGCTCGGGGTCGAACTGAGTGCCGCCGCAGCGGTGGATTTCCGAGATCGCGATGTCATGGGCGAGCGCTTTCCGATAGGCACGGTCGCTCGTCATCGCGTCGTAAGTGTCCGCGACCGCGATGATTCTCGCAATGAGCGGGACGTCGTTGCCCTCGAGCCCGAGCGGGTACCCGAGCCCGTCCCAGCGTTCGTGGTGGAGATGAACGCCGGGAATCAGAGGGTGCAGAAATTCGATCGGCTCCAAGATGTCACGGCCGTGATCCGGATGCTGTTTGAAAATTTCGTACTCTTCCTGTGACAGTTTGCCGGGCTTGTTCAGATTCATGACGCAGCCGATTTTACCGATGTCGTGCATCAGGGCTGACTGGCGAACGATCTCGATGTCCGCATCGCTCAGCCCCAGCTTGATCGCCAGGATCTGTGCGTACGCAGCGACTCTGGCTGAGTGCCCCGCCGTGTAGCGATCCATCTTGTCGATTGCGCTCGCGAGGCCGCGAATGGTTTGCTTGAAGGTGGCCTGGAGGTCTTCGTAGAGTCGAGCATTCTCGATTGCGGCGGACGCCCGGTCTGCGGTAGCGTGCAAAAGCTTGCGCTGCCCCTCGTCGAACCGCTTGCCCTGCGTGTAGCTTAGGGCGCACAGAAATCCGATAGTCTCGCCCCGCGCGGTCAGGCGGGCCACCGCCAGCGAACGGGGCGGCATATCCTCCGCGAGCGACTGGAAGTACGGCCAGCTCCGCTCGCCATGCTCGAGAAGCGCGGGTGCGTGCACGAAATGCTCATTCAGCGCTTCGATGCTGAGGGTGTCCGGCTCACGCCTCAGGCGGAAGTTGGGATTCACCTCGGTGCTTCGACGGTAGAAGCTGCCGCCACCATCGCTCAGCAGCACGGTGACCAAATCCGAGTCCACCTCGTCGATCGCCGCGCGACTCAGCGTTTGCACGACCTGCTCGAGTGACAAGCTCGCGGCGATCGCCTCGCTCACCTTGTAGAGCGATAGCGCCTCCTTGAGGCGGAAGTTCTCTGCCTCCAATCGTTGCTTCTCGAGCCCGCGTCGGATCGTGTGTACCACCTCTTCCACCTTGAAGGGCTTGAGCACATAGTCGTATGCGCCCTGCTTCATCGCCTCGATGGCGGTCTCGACGGTGCCGAAGCCCGTCATGATGACCGTCACGACGTATGAGGTGTGCTTGCGGATGGCGCCGAGCAGCTCGAGGCCGCCCATGTTCGGCATTTTCAGATCGCTCAACACCAGGTCGAAGCGATCCCGCGACAGCTCGACTAGCGCGTCGCTCCCGTCTTGGGCCGTGCGGACGTAGAAGCCTTCCATCGTCAGGAAGTCCGCGAGAATCTCCCGAATCACCTCCTCGTCGTCCACGACGAGGACCTTGGCGACGTCTTCTCCAGGCTGCCCGCTCATGCGCGTATGGCCCTGGCTAGTACTCTGCCCGGCGAGCTCGTGTCAAATCGATGAGAAGCTTGCATTGCCGCCGCCCACCTACTTTGATACATGCGAGTCGATCTTGCCATCGCCTACTCGGATCACCACGCTCGCGCTGGTCGTTTATGGCCCGCTGACGGTGGGCGCATTGGCTTGGGCATGGTTTGTCAGTGGACGGCTCCCCTGGTCGCGTCAGACATCCTGGCTCTCCATACCCTATGGGCAGCGACTGGCACTGTCCGCCGGGCTCGGCCTGGTGTTGGCGCTGGCCGTGGTCGGGATGACGCCGGGTCTCGTGCGACGGGCACAGTGGGCCCGGTCGCTGCACCTGGAGCTCAAGACGGTCATTGCGCCGTTGTCGTCGTTGGAGATCACGATGCTCGCGCTGGTTTCCGGAATCGCGGAGGAGATGTTCTTCCGCGGAGCGATGCAGCCGGCACTCGGTCTGGTCCTGACTTCGCTGATCTTTGGTGCGGTTCACATCGGCGCCAAGCCGGTGTTCTTAGCGTGGACGGGCTGGGCGTTCGTGATGGGGCTCCTTCTCGGACTCATCGTGGAGCTCACTGGCGTGATTTGGGGGGCGGTTCTCGCGCATGTTTGGATCAATCAGTGCAACATGACCTTCATCCGGCGACATTGACGCCGGATTCGACCCTTTCTACCCTAGGTAGATACCGTTGGAGACCGACATCAAGACGCGGGTCGCCTCTTTTGCGGGACCTCAGATCGCGGCGGGAACTGGTCATGGCTGCCTGGTCGTGATCTATGCCCCGAGCTCCGGTCAACTTGGCAAGCGCTTTTCGTTGGCTAGCGGCCCGGTGACGATCGGACGAGGAAGCGACAATGACATCGTCCTGCACAGCGACAGCGTCTCGCGTCGGCACGCGCGTATCGACACGCGAGCTGGAAAGCATCACGTCGTCGATACAGATTCGACCAACGGTACCTACGTGAACGACGAGCTCGTGCGCGATCGCGAGCTATGCCGAGGAGACCAAATCAAGATTGGCGACACCATCTTGAAGTTCCTCGGTGGGGCGGATGTCGAATCGCAGTACCACGAGACGATCTATAGGATGACGATCGTGGACGGCCTTACGGGCATTCACAACAAGCGATTCCTCGCCGAGCAACTTGAGCGGGAGCTATCCCGCGCGACCAGGCATGGTCGCCCGCTCACCCTTGTCCTGTGCGACATCGACCACTTCAAGCGCGTCAATGACGAGTTTGGACACCTTGCAGGAGACCATGTGCTCAAAGAGCTTGCTCAGCTGGCAAAGAGCCGAATTCGCCCCGATGACCTGATCGCGAGGTACGGAGGAGAGGAGCTCGCGCTCGTGCTGCCCGAGACCGATCTGACTGGGGGCGTCCGAATTGCCGAAGAGCTCCGAAAGATGATTGCCGGGCAGCGCTTCGTCTTCGAGGACGAGGACATCGACCTCACGATTTCTTGCGGCGTGGCGCAGCTCGATCCGATGTGGCAATCGCATGACTTCATTCGCGCCGCCGACGAACGCCTGTACGAAGCCAAGCGTGCGGGACGAAACCGAGTGCGCCCCCGGTAGCCGCTCGACCGTGGAGACATGCTAGACTGTGCATCGCATGCGCTCGATCGCAGAGGCTCTTGCTTCGATGATGCCCGCTTTTTCTCCGCTCGGAGAGGAAGAGGTTCGTCTGACCGAATCGTCGGGTCGATATCTGGCGCGCGAGGTGCGGGCACGCTTCGATTCTCCGCCTTTCGACAACAGCGCGATGGATGGCTACGCCGTCCGCGCGAGCGATATCGCCGGCGCGGAACGGGGCAAAGCCGTGCGGCTCCCGGTTCAAGGCGAATCTCGCGCGGGAGGCCCGCTCCCTGCCGCCCTGGACCCAGGGACGGCCTGCCGAATCTTTACGGGCGCCCCGATGCCGAGCGGTGCGGACACCATCGTCATCCAGGAAGACGCAGAGCGAGTGGGCGACGAGGTCCTGATCCGAGAAGCGTCACCTTCGAATCAGCACGTTCGAGCGCAGGGGAGCGACCTGCGGGCTGGAGCCGTTCTGCTCCACGCTGGAGACCGCCTCTGGCCCGGCGAAATCGGGCTCCTCGCCAGTCAAAACATCGATCGCCTTCAGGTCTATCGGCGCCCCACGGTTGCGCTTCTCTCAACGGGTGACGAGCTGAGAGAAATCGGCGAGGAGCTTGCACCAGGCACCATCATCAACTCGAATCTCTATGTGCTGAGCGAGATGCTGCGCGCATTGGGCGCAATTCCCATGCCGCTTCCTGCAGCCTCCGACAGCGTGTCCGAGATCGAAGCCGCGCTCCGGAAGGCGCTCGAGGCCGATGTCGTCATTACAACGGGAGGGGTGTCGGTGGGCACCTATGACTTCGTTCAGGAAGCGTTTGACAGGGTCGGCATCGAGCGGAGCTTCTGGAAAGTGCGTATCAAGCCCGGGAAGCCGTTGGTGTTTGCCCAGTTCGAGGGCAAGCCGGTCATCGGGGTCCCAGGCAACCCGATCAGCGCCATGGTCACCTTCGAAGTGCTGATCGCGCCCTGCCTGCGGACCATGCTCGGCGACCCCCAACCCCACCCGCAGCCGATCGTGGCACGTCTGCGCGACGCCTATCGCCGACGCCCCGGACGGGTGGAGATCGCCCGCGGAGTCGCCACCCGCGACGGGGACGAGATTGTCGTGGCATTGCACGACCGGCAGGGCTCCGGATCGCTACCATCCTTCGTGGGTGTCAATGCGCTGGTCATCTTGCCCGCCGATCGGGGCGAGCTCGCGGCGGGGGAGCAAGTCGAGGCGATCCTCTGGGGGCCCGGGCTAAGACGCGAACGTTCTTGCTTCGAGCCTGTGCTTCAGTGAATTCTATCGTGATTTCAGAGCCTTGCCCGTTGGCTTCTTGACTAGTGGATCGCGATCACTATGCTGGCGCTCCCGCAAAGGGGTTCAGAAGCATGAAGAAGACCGAGCTCAACCGGTTTCGCAGGATCCTCGAAGAGAAGCGAGACGCTGTAATTCGCCGTGCGCGCGAGACGATGGACCAGGAAATGACGCTCGATGCGGCCGAGCTTCCCGACGAGATGGATCTTGCCTCGAGCGAGTACATGCAGTCCTTCACCTTCCGGCTCCGCGGCCGAGAGCGCGTCTTCTTGCAGAAGATCGACAAGGCTCTCAAAAAGCTCGATGAGGGTGTCTTCGGCGTCTGCGATGACTGCGACGAGCCGATCAGCATCAAGCGCTTGGAGGCGCGCCCAGAGACTGAGCTCTGTATCCGTTGCAAGGAAGACCAAGAGCGGAACGAACGGGATTTCGCGTAGGAACCTTCCTAGCCTGCTTGCACTCGGCGCCTGACGCCGTGGATCACCCGCCAGACCAGCAACATGATCACCGGAACGGCGATGGCGAATCCGAGCTCCTTGTCCACGTGCAGGCCCGCCCAGGCGAGGCCCTCGTACACGTAACCCAGAAGCCCCATCAAGTAGTAAGTGATGGCGACGACCGAGAGGCCCTCGACCGCCTGCTGGAGGCGAAGCTGGATTTCGCTCCGGCGGTTCATCGAGCTGAGCAGCTCACGGTTCTGCCCCTGAATGGCGAGCTCCACGCGTGTGCGTAGCAGGTCGCTCGCATGCCCAATTCGGTCGGAAAGCCCCTCCAGCCGGTCGCGAACGGCGTTGCAGGTGCGAATCCCGGGCGCCAGGCGGCGCTCGATGAAGACCTTAATCGGCTGAAGGCCCGGAATCTTCTCCTCGCTCAGCTCGCTGAGGCGCTCGTGCACCAGGTCGTAATACGCGTTGGTGGCGGCGAATCGGTACGTCGTATCGGAGCGATGGCGCTCGACTCGGGCAGCGAGGTTCGAAAGCTCATCGAGCAGGGTTTCCTGGTCGGGCTCGCCCTGCGCGCGTGCCAGCTCCTGGTTGATCCGCGCAAGCTGGTCTTCCATGGCGGTCACTTCGGGGGTGATCCGTCGCGCTACCGGCAGCGCCAGCAAGGCCATCAGTCGGTAGGTCTCGACCTCGAGCACCCGCTGCACCAACCGTCCGGCCTGCATGGACGTGAGCCCGCTCGACTGAATCACCATCCGGCCGAACCCATCGGAGTGCAGACGAAAGCTACCGTAGAGATACGCGGTGCCCTGCCGGATGACGCCTCCACGGAGCGGTTGCCTCTCGAAGTAGTGATTGAGCTCTGCTGGATCGATGCTTCCGGTAACCGAGGTGAAAGCCAGGTGAAGCGCGGCGATGGCCTGGCCCGGCATTCCGGCAAGCCAGTGCGCCGGAATGTGAATCAGCGCACTGGGTCGCCGTAGCGCGTCCCCTTGGACCTTACGGATGAACGTATAGGTCGAGAATTCCGTGTGCTTTTCCCAGCGAAGCTCGAAGTCGCCGAAGGTTTGATAAAAGCACGAGGCGAGCTCAGCGGGCGGGCCCGCACCGAATTGGGCGCAGAGGTCCGCTAGATGTGCGCGCTCGGCCGCCCGCTCGTCCTGTCTGAGTTGGGCCGCGATGTGGGTGACGACGCAGGGTGTCTCGACCAGAGGTGACGGCCGGCTGTGAAGCTCCTCATAGAGGTCGGCGCGCCAGGGATGTACCGGGAGGATGTTCTGGCTGCTCACCGGAGGCATCTTTGGTGGGATCGCCCGCTTCGGTCAACTCGCAGTCTCAGTGCCGGTGCCAGCGACTGTGCTCCGCGATAGACAGACATGCCGGGGCGAGACGGAACACGACGCGGGAGCACCCCTATTCGGCCGCGGCCGGACGAGTGCTCACCCTCGGCTGCGGCTGCGGGAGCACAATCTCGAAAGCGGTTCTTCCCGGTTCGCTGTCCACGGAGACGGTGCCGCCGTGGTCTTCGACGATGCTCTGGACGATTGCCAGGCCCAATCCTGTTCCGCCTTGTTTACCATGCGTGGTGAACGATTCGAACAGGCGTTCGCGGATCTCGTCGGAGACTCCCGGCCCGTCGTCGGCGAAAGTCAAGCTGAGGTTTCCCTCGCTCGTTCGGTCGACCTCCAAACGGCACACGCCGCCTCGATCCCCGATGGCCTCTGCGGCGTTGCGCGCGAGGTTGTGGAACACGCGCTGCATCTTGTCTTCATCGAAGTGCGCCGTCCCGCGGTCGCGCAAGACCAGCTCGAGGCGGATGCCGCGCTCGGCAAGCTCGGGCTTGAGCTGCTCCACGAGATCTTCGAAGAACGTGTGAAGGTACACCCGACGGATCAGGATGCGGCGCTCGCCCTTCGCAAATGCGAGCGTTTCGCCCATCATCGTTTTCAGGAGCTGAACCTGGCGGCGGATCGAAGCGGCCGCCTCGCGTCGCTTGTCCTCGTCGGCCTCTTGGACCAGGAGCTGGGTGTATCCCGAGATGACCGTCAGTGGTGTTTTCAGGTCGTGCAGCATGCTCGACAGGAAGCGCCCCAGGGTCGTCAGGCGCTCCTCACGCGCCTTCTGGGCCCGGGACTGGGCCTGGGAGATGGCCGTGGACAAGTGGCCCGCAATGACCGTCGCCATCTTGAGATCATCGTCGATGAATGGAGCCCGTCCGCCGGACTTGTTGAGGAGCTGCAGGGCGCCGGCACCTTCGTCCCAGCGCAGGGGCACGCACAAGACCGATTTGGGATGGTAGCCCACCGCGTCGGAGATGTGGGTCGAGTGCCTGGGATCATCGTCCGCGTGATTCACGATCTGCGGGCGACCGTTTTCGGCAACCCAGCCTGAGATCCCCTGCCCCGCCTTGATTTTCATCTTCTTGACGCGGTCCGGCTCCCCCCCGACCGCAGCTCGAAACGTGAGGTCACCGGTGTATTCGTCCGCCAGAAGAATCGACGCCGCCTCTGCATCGGTGGCGCGCATCGTGCGCGCTAGCACGCCGGCCAAGAGCTCGTCGAGCTCCATCGAGCTAGCCGCGACTTGCGTAATCTCGAACAGGACGTCGAGCTCACGAATCTTCTTTTCCAATTTTTCTTTGGTTTCGAGTAGCTCGATGTTCTTGCCGACCACGGAGAGAAACAGCTTCGAGTTCTCGATCGACACGGCTGCATGGCTGGCTAGGGCCGTCAGCAGCGCCTCGTCTCCAACCGTGAAGTAACCTTCGTGCTTGTTGAGCACCTGAACCACGCCAATCGTCCGGCCGTGCTGGTTCTTCATCGGCACGCACAAGGTTGAACGTGTGCGGTACCCCGTCGTGCGGTCCCATTCAGCATCGAAACGAACGTCTTGGTAAGCGTCCTTGATGTTGAGGGGCTTGCCGGTGCTGGCGACCGCCCCGGCCAACCCTTCCCCAGGTTTGAGCCGGATTTCATGGACTTCTTCGCCGTGCATCACTTTGGACCAGAGCTCGTCGGTCTCCTCGTCGAGGAGATAGAGCGTCGACCTGTCGGCCTCCATGACCTCGGAAATCCTGTCGAGAATCATCTCGAGCAACTCGCCGAGGTCGAGGGTCGATCCCAGCGCGGCGCTGATGTCCTGCAGCGCACGCAGCTTGGCTCGCTCGCGATCTACGACGCTTTGCAGTCGCAGCGCTTCCTGGTCGTGCTGATCGCCGTCCGAGGACATACTGGGTCGATACTCCCCCAAACCGGGGCTAAGACGCAACGACCTTCGCGGCGGACCTATTCCCCTTTGCGCAATTCCGCGCGATCTCCCATTCGGACGGCCCGGTTGGCGTGTTCAAGCAGGATGGCCGTCGTACGGGGCTGCACGTTGACCGCCCGGCCAATCGCGACGACCTCCCAGGGATAGTGCTCGGGCGGGTCCGGGAGGGGCACGGCCACCTCGATCTCACGACCGACCTTCCCCTCCGCGCTGCGGCGCCACTCGTCGCCCTGGCGCACGACGTAGAAGCGATTCCCGAGCACCACGCCCTGCTCGGCTCCGACATTCACGAACACGATCTGATCGGTCGAGGGGAGCTTTCGGGGATAGAGGCTAGCCACGATCGTCGCGCGCAGTGATTCCGCCGCCGGGACCGCGTCGACCCAATAGAACTTGCGCTCGAGGGGCGCGAGTCGAAAACCGCGCTCGATGGGATCGAGGGTGTTGATAATCTCGGCGCGGCCGATCTGTCGAGCCGTGTCGTAATCCCCCAGCCGCACTTCACCGATGATGCGGACGAGCGTGCCTTGCTCGGGCTCCTCCCGCTCCGACTTCGTCATCGCGCGAAAGATCGCGCTTCTCTCGGAGACCTCGCGTTCGCCCTCTCTCATGGTGCGGAAGACCGTGTAGACCCTGCCGACCTCGGGCTTGAAATCTTCGTTGAAGCGCGCATACACCTGATCCGTGTCGGCCATCATCATGTGCTCTTCGTTCGCCGCGATGATGTAGCCGGCATCCTTGAGCGCGTCGCCGTCGAGGAAACCGTACTCGGCTTGGTAGACGGCATGGGTCGAGGGGGTCATCCGCTTGGTTCGCCGGTAGCCGCGTGGAGCGGTCTTGATCACCTCATCATCCCCCGGTCGGAGACGAACCGTCGCGTCCGGATAAATCCAATGCGGATTCGTAATCTCAGGGTTGTACGACCAGACCCGCGGCCACTGGTAAGGATCGCCGTAGTATGTCTGAGTGATGTCCCAAAGCGTATCGCCCTCTTTCACGACGTGCGACTGGGGCATGTCCGCCGGCACCTCCACCTTGGCTTTGCCGGTTCCCTCGTCCTCGAACTGTGCGATCGCCGTGCCCGCTATCAGCGCGGCTGCCATGCTCGCCCATCCCACCAGCTTCATGATGCGTCCTCCCGCAGAGCCAGCCGCGCGGCCGCGGTATCCGGGAACTGCTCCCTAACCTTCTCGAAATAAATCCGAGCTCCCGCGACATCGCCGCGCTTCAAGTGAATTTGCCCCATGCGGTACAGCGCGTCCGGGGCCTTGTTGCCCCAGGAGTACAGCTTCTCGATGCGTTCGAAGTATTGGAGCGCGCGATCATATTCGTGGCGCAGATAGTGGATTTCGCCGCACCAGAAGAGCGCGTTGTCTGCGTAAGGATGGCTCGGATGTGCGGACGAAAATGCGTCCAGCTCGATCAGTGCCTCTTGGAATTTCTGCTCGCGGACGAGGCTCAGCCCCCGGCGATAGCCTTCGACACTGACCTCGGGTTCTTCGACGGGCTGAGCACGGTCGCCCACGACGAACGCTGGAAGGTCGGGCACGTCCGCCGTGATCGGCAGGCGCTCCTCGACGAGCTCCCCATCGAGTCGGAGCACTGGTTCCATCTCGGGGTCATCCTCACCCTCCCTCGACCAGGGAAGCTCGTCGCCGCCGGAGACCTGCGCCTTGTGCCCGCTTTCGGAGCGCTCATTGCCGCGGAGCTCCTGCACCTCCGCGCGTGCCAAAGCCAGTTGTCCCCTCAGGGTTCGAAGCTCCTGCTCCTGCTCCTCCTGCTGCACCCGCAGTGTGGTGAGCTCGGCGTTTCGGTCTGCCTCATCGGAAGCGATCCGGGCATGCGATTGCGCTCCCATCGAGCTGCACCCGATCAGTGTCGATAC
>JBAVOF010000570.1:0-3163 GCA_049691835.1 Polyangiales bacterium | reverse complement strand
TCCGTGGCATCATGCGGTATTAGCAGCCCGTTAGAGCTGTTATCCCCCACCCTGGAGCAGGTTTCCCACGCGTTACTCACCCGTTCGCCACTTTACTCGCACATCCGGGTTACCCCTTCAGTACTTTCACGTTCGACTTGCATGCCTAATCCACGCCGCCAGCGTTCGTTCTGAGCCAGGATCAAACTCTCCGTTGTAGAAGATTTTTAATCCTTATCGATCAGAAACATGACTCAACGAAGTGCAAAAATTGACAACCGGCTCCCTTGCGGAAACCGCCGCCAACCGCGTGCACTTCGAGAGCCCGTTCGATTCGAAAAATAATCTCAAGACTCCAAAGCAACACGTCGCCGCGGAAGCGGACAACGTGCGTTCGAAGCCTCGAGCCGAACTAACTCAGGCTCACGCACACTACTCGAATTTTCAAAGATCGTGCGGACAGGAAATGCTTCCTGCCCGGGAGGAATTCTATCCGAGATCAAAGAGATCCTATCGGTATGAATTCACTGAGGTAACGGTCAATATATCCGAGGTCCGAGGGAAGTGTCAACGGGGAATCTTCAACAATCTTTGCGGATTACGGAACCGCCCCACCCCGGGGCTGATCGCCATGGACGGCAACGGGTTGGGCCTTCAAAACCGGCTTCCGCCGGCCGCGCCCCCCCACCCCGGGGTACCCCCCCCGGGGGCCCGCTTTCAGGACACCACCATGTCTGCGAACCCGCGCTTTCCGACCTGCACCGCATAGGCCTCCTTGCGCGCCACCAGCTGCAGGTCGGCGTCGGAGACCTTCTCGCCGTCCACCTTGACCGCGCCCTGCGAGATCATGCGCCGGGCCTGCGACGTGCTCGTGCACAAGCCCGCCTGCTGCAACGCCTTCGCGATCCACAGCCCGCCGTCGGCCGCCTCCATGTCGACGCGCTGCGTCTTCTCGGGACGCTCGTGCTCCACAAACAGGCGGTTGAAGTGCGCCTCGGCGGCCTCGGCGGCTTCGGCGTCGTGGTAGAGAGCCACCAGCGTGCGCGCCAGCTCGCGCTTGATGTGCGAGGGATTGGTGGACGGGTCGGCCAGGCGCGCGCGGATAAGGTCGACCTCCGCCGGCGTGCGGTCGCTGACCAGCGCGAAATACTTCCCGATCAGGGAATCCGGGATCTTCATGGTCTTTCCGAAGATTTCCTCGGGCGCCTCGGTGATGCCGATGTAGTTGCCGAGCGACTTGCTCATCTTCTCGACGCCGTCGATCCCCTCAAGGATGGGCAACGTGAGGATGACCTCCGGCTCCTGCCCGTACTGGCGCTGGATCTCGCGCGCCATCAGCAGGTTGAACTTCTGCTCGGTGGCCCCGATCTCGACGTCCGCATTGAGCGCCACCGAGTCGTAGCCCTGCGCCAGGGGGTACACGAACTCGAGCAGGCTGATGGGCCGGCCCGCCTCGTAGCGCTTCTCGAAGTCGTCCCGCTCCAGCATCTGCGCCACGGTCTGCGTGGCGGTGAGGCTCAGCACCTCGGCGAACTCCATCCTGGCCAGCCAGCGGCTGTTGTAGTCGACGGTGGTTTTCTTCGGATCCAGGATCTTGAACGCCTGTTCGGTGTATGTCTTTGCGTTGTCGACGAGTTCCTCGTGGGAGAGACGGCGTCGCGTTTCGCTGCGGCCGCTGGGGTCGCCGATCATGCCCGTAAAGTCCCCGATGAGGAACACGACGGTGTGCCCGAGGTCCTGGAACTGGCGCAACTTTCGCAACCCGACGGTGTGACCCAGGTGAATATCGGGTGCGGTCGGGTCGAACCCCTGCTTGACCACGAGCGGTTCGCCGCTCGCCAGCGACCGCTCGAGCTTGCGCCGCAGGTCTTCCTCGGGGATGACCTCGACGGCGCCCTGACGGATGATGGCCATCTGTTCGTCCACCGAGCGGCCGGCCCGGTCTTGCTTGCGAGTCATGCAATGAGCCCTTTCGACGGCGTAACTTTAGCCGGAGTCGGCGATTATATCAGCCGGCGGCCGGCGCCGTAAAGCATAGCCGTGCTTTGACACCCCGTGCTATGGTCCGTTGGCCCCTTTTTCACCGTATGAGCGACGATCAGGATATCCGCGAGGAAGGCCCGGCTCCGGTACCGGAGAGCGCGCCCCAACCCGCCGCGGAGGGCACACCGCCTTCCGGGCAGCCCCCGCGCTGGCGGCTGGAGCACATCCTCATCGGCGTGATCGTGCTCGCCTCGGGGCTGATGTTCAGCGCCTACCGCTACTTTGCGCGCGACCTGCCCAGCACCTCCCGCCTGGAGATGATGGAGCCCACCCTCAAGACGCAGGTGTTCGGCTCCGACTCGAGCGTGGTGGGCGAGTATTTCGTCGAGGATCGTGCGCTGGTTCCCCTCGAAGATCTTCCACCCTACATGGTCGATGCGTTCATCTCCATCGAGGACCGCAAGTTCTACTCCCACTGGGGTGTCGACTTGTTCGGCATCGCGCGCGCGGTGGTCACCAACCTGCGCCGCGGCGAGCGCGTGCAGGGCGGCAGCACCATCACCCAGCAGCTGGGCCGCAACCTGTTCGACATGTTCGATGACACGCTGACGCGCAAGATCAAGGAAGCCATGCTCGCCATGCGCATCGAGCGCGCGTACTCCAAGGACGAGATCCTGGAGATGTACCTCAATCAGATCTATTTCGGCGCCGGCGCGCACGGCGTCGAAGCGGCCGCGCAGACCTTCTTCGGCAAGGATGCGAAGGATCTCACCATCGGGGAGGCCGCGCTGATCGCGGGGCTGCCCAAGAACCCGCGCGACTACTCCCCCATCAACCACCTCGACCGCGCGTTGCAGCGCCGCAGGCTGGTGCTCAACGCCATGGTGGAGACGGGCAAGCTGACCCGCGCCGAAGCCGACTCCGTCGCCGTCGAAGCGGTGAACGTGCGCCCCGGCAAGCCCGGCCAGAGCGAGTTCGCGGCCTACTTCCTCGAGGAGGTCCGCCAGTACCTCGAGGAACGCTACGGGTCGGACCGCATCTACCGCGACGGCCTCAAGGTGTACACCGGCCTCGACCCGATCCTGCAGCGCGCCGCCGAGGACAGCATGGAGTCGCAACTGGGACGCCTCGAGAAGCTGCGCGGCTACGACGTGACCAAGAAGAGCTACGAGGCTGCGCTGGCCAACGGCGAGGTCAGCGG
>JBAVOF010000569.1:0-4632 GCA_049691835.1 Polyangiales bacterium | reverse complement strand
TTTCCCCGACCCGGGGGTCAAGAGGAAAATGCACTACACGGTGTAGTTTTAGGCTAACACTATGGAAACACAGGAAGAACTTCAATTCAGCGCCAAACGAGAGTCCATTTTGGAGGCTGCCACGGCCGCGTTTCGCAACGAAGGCTTCGAGTGCACGAGCATGGACCGCATCGCCGAGCTTGCGGGTGCCTCGAAGCGGACGGTCTACAACCACTTCGGTGGCAAAGAGGCTCTCTTTCGAGCGGTGGTCGCAAAGCTCTTCGAGGAATCGATGGCGCTCAAGCGGGTCGCATGGGACCCGAGCCGTTCCCTGGAGTCGCAGCTCAGAGACTTCGTGCGCGCCAAGACGCTCCTCTCGGAGGACAGCGGAGCGCTGTGCCTCACCCGCGTAGTGCTTGACGTGTACATCAAGCAGCCGGAGCTCTTGCGGGAGGTCATGGCGCGCGCCGCCGAGGACGAGAAGACCCTAGCCAATTGGCTCCGGCATGCCAACGAAGCCGGGCGCCTGTCCGTGCCCGACCCGGAGCTCGCCGCCCTGATGTTCGGACGGATGACCGCCGGCGTGCTGTTCTGGCCGTTGCTCCTCGAAGGCCCGATGGAGGTCGAGACCCGCGAGCGACTCACGGACGAGATCGTGCAGACCTTCCTTGCGCGCTACCGCCCCGTCTCAGATTGAACGCGCCGGCGTCGGTCGCAGTCACCCTGCGACGCTGCGGTTTGTTGGGTTCACTCGGTTTCCGCGTCATTGGCGTGCTGCTCGCCGCACACGTGCTCTCGGGCTGGCCGGCGCGGCGCTCCTGTCCGTCGCCGCCATGCAGGGTATCGGTGGCAACGGCTTCCTCGCGGTCTACGTTGCAATGACCCAGTGCTTGCTCAGCGCACGAGGCCGTCTTCCTTGAGTTGCTTTGCCATCGCGGCGCTCACCGAACCAATGATCTCTTCTACGGAATCGGGGTTTACGGTTTCCGAGACCGCCCACCAGACGCGCTCTCCGCCCTCGACCCCATACAGCCTCGCCTCGATGCTGTAGCGGGTGTGAAGCTTGTAGTAGCCGGGCACGTGCACGGTTTCGTAGGTCCATTGGTAAAAGCCGAAGCCGTGCGGAATCTGCCCAACCGGGAGTCGCTCTGTTCTCGGAGGCACGACCTCAACGCTCTGATCTACGTGCAGCAAGCTCGTGATCACCACTGCGTCGAAGTCATCATCACCAACTGCCATTCGGACCTGCTCCTCGGTCAGCTCCTCGCTTTGAGGAAGAACGTCGTAGCTCGCCAGCGCCTCGACTCCCTCCCGTTCGAGCGCGGCGACGAGACTATCCTCGTAAAGCCGACGGTAGTCGTTGTCCCTTCCCGCCCCGATCACGAAGATCTTTTCGAAGGGCGCGCCCGTGAGCTCTGGGCTTCGCCAGGAACCGGCGATCGTCGTCTTCGACTCATTCTTCTTGCAGCCGTAGCCAGCCGTGAGCACGAGTGACATGAGAAGCAACGCGATGAAGGACATTCGTCCAGCCATTGCGCGCGAAGCTAGGTGAGAACCCCGGGTCAGGCAAGCAACAGAATCGACGCCGTCTGCTTCCCATCGTCGATCGTAACGTTCCCGCGTCCATCGGGCCGCTCTTGGACGAAGCGCGGGCTGGTCTCGGGGGCCTCATCGAGTCGAGCATCGACAAAGAGCTGCTGTGCTTCGCCTTCAGACAGACTGCCGCGCTAGACTGACAAGCGTTGCTTCAAAGGAGAAACACCATGAAACGAACCGCCGCCGCCCTTGCTCTGGGCGTGATCCTCGGAATGGGCATCGGCCCTGCGCTGGCTGGGGCTTACAGCGCCGATCCCGCACAAGACACCACGCGCGCCCTCGAGGAGATCGCCAAGACCCTGAAGTCGCAAGACAACACCCGTGCGCTTCAGGAGATCTCGAGGACACTGAGCTCGCAGGACACCACGCGCGCCCTCGACGGCATCGCGCAGACCCTCAGGTCAATCGATTCGACATTGTCGCGTTGCCAGCGCTAGCTCGGTCCGGCACGCCACTCGTCCCGGGCTGCACCGATTACACGGTCGCGTGTGACCCCCTGGCGGCTAGAATGTCACAAGGGCCGCTTTGGGCGTCCCTCCACTTGTCAGTCGGGATGAAAGATCGGGCAGATCACCTACGCGAGCTCGAGCTCGGCGAGAACGCCACGCCCGACGAGATACGCCAAGCGTATCGAGACCTGGCCAGAGTGTGGCACCCTGATCGCTTTGCCGACGACCCACGCATCCAAGCCAAGGCGTCGGAGAAACTCCGACGCGTGGCAGAGTGGGAGCCTTGGGCCTGGGTTGGCATCGGATCGGGCATCGCCCTGCCTGTTGTTACTTTGTTCCTCCTCCCTAGAGAGACCGTCCTTGCCGCCGGTGCGTTTCCATGGTTCGTGTCCGGCGTATCGTCTGTCTCCCGATTGGTTCTTGCCGGCTATCGCTTCAGCAGGATACGAGAGGAAACGGACGACGCGATCCGTGCGATAGGCAGCGCCGACGTTACGTGCGGCCGATGCGGCCGCGCTGTCGTCGCGCGTTTGTGTGAGGCCGCCGACCGAGCGCTAGTTGCCACTCCGGCGATCCGACTCACGCAAACTCGCAGGCGGGCCCGCGACGACTTCGACCCGACCGCCGTCGATGAACGCGGCAAACCCGTATCTCGGGTGAACACGACGGTCGAGCTCGCCTTCGGTTCTCGATTTCATGGATCAGGTACACGGTTTGTTCGTCTCGCTCGGCCGTCATGTCCGCGCCGTCGGGGATCGGATCGGCTTCGCTGATCCAGCGCACGAAGGGTTCAACGAAGCACGCCTCCTTGCCCAGCGCGAGTTCTCGACATCAGCAGTGAGCAGGCTGTGGAGACGAAGGTAGAGCGTCCACTCGGAGCGGTGCTAGGATGCAACGATGGGCATCGCCCCTGACCCCAAACTCGTGGACCTCGCACGCACGTTGTTCCGCGAGGTGTCGGGAAGGCCAGGCGTAGAGGGCGCAGCGTTCATCGGGGCCTTGGCACGGAACATGTACGCTGCCCCGCGGGCGACCGAGGATGTCGACATCGCCGTGGTATTGCGGGACGCCGCAGCCTACGAGTCGGTCGTCGAGGGGCTGAAGCGCCTGGGGTACTGCTTGAAAAACGAGACCGGTGAACAGGGCGGAGAGTATCCATCGCTTGCACAATTCGATCGAAGCGGTGGTGCGCGCGAAGGGGGACAGCATCGACTGGGACCTGGTGCAGCGCTTCGCAGGCGAATTCGGATTCGGCGAACGTGCAGTATGGGCCTGGGAGTTGGCGCAGCGAATAGCCCAGGAGCCGAAACTATGAGCGTCGCTGGGCGGCCTCGTAGAGGGCTTTGATGGAGAACGGCTCCGTGCGACGCGCCGGAGCAAGCTCTTGAGACCCGACCATCGATTTGCGCCCCTCGGCAGCTTAGCGGAAAAGCCCTGAATTCGAGGACGTTCCCAGTACCTATGCCACGACAACGTCCCCCCCCGCCCGAATCTCCGTCCTGCTCCTCAAGACCCCGCGCGCATCACGACACCCCCGCCTCGTTCCACGTGCACTTGGGGCGGTTCCCATCCTTCGTCGCTGAAGAAGAAGACCCGGAACCCCTCTCGCCGGCCTCCGTCAAATCACGAGCGGCGCGCCCGTACATGAGCCGGCACCAGGTCATCCACCGAAACGTCGGCCTTCCGCATCGCGACCTGACAGACCTCCACGCCGGGCTCCGCCTGAGACCGAAGCACCACGAACTGGCCGCCGATGCCCTCGAGCATCTTCCGGTCGTACTCCATCATGCGGTAGCAGCCTTCGACATTACCCGTGCCACGGTGTGGGCACGCGATATGGATCTCCGCATAGACCGTGTCGTCTTCAACCCTGGTGATCGGAACCCCCGTGCGCGACGGGAACATCCGCTGCCACTCCCGCCCGATCTCCTCGACCGTCGTTTGAGGCTGCGCCTTACGCATCCGCATCGTCGCGGCCCCCAGGCCACGCATCAACGGCCGCGTCACGAAGTTGAGCCAGGGCCGACTGCTGAACCAAGCCGACACCGGCACGATGGCCATGAATAGCTGCTTCGGGACCCGCATGTCCCGCGAGTGTACTACCAAACCTTGACCCGCGTCCTCCGCTGGTCACCCGCCGACATCGCCGCTGCTCACCGAGTCCCCCGCGCAATCTGGCTCACCCGCTGCGCATCCTCCGGATGCGGAAACCCTACGCCACATCCAAATCAATCTCCGTCGGCCGCCCCTCTTCATCGGCAAGCTCGGTCAACCACTTCCGCATCACCGCACGCCCCTTCGAGCGCTCATCCGCCATCTTCGCCACGAGCAACATCGCCCAAGGCGGCACCGGGCTCTCCTCACTCTCCCACCGCTGCACCGTGCGTCGGTCGACCTGAAGCAAGTCAGCCACCGCCTGCATGCTCATTGCACAGACGCTCCGACACCGGCGAAACGACTGTGGCCCCCGAAGCTTCTCGGTAAAGATCCGTTGCGCAACCTTCCCCTCGAACACCCCCAGGTCGTCGATATGGATCAGCGGACCAAGCTCGGGCCGTCAGGCATCGAAGGCGGCAATGAAAGGCGTCGGGTCGAGGTGGGTCATGGT
>JBAVOF010000568.1:0-2132 GCA_049691835.1 Polyangiales bacterium | reverse complement strand
GCCCAATCCTCGGTTCTCTATCCTTCTTGCTCCTGCTTGCCGCTGCTTGCTCCGGCCCCGGATCACAGGACTTCGATGGGGACCCGGGTTCAGGTGCGAGCCCGGTTCGCAAAGGAGGCCTCGATGCCCCCGCGGTATCGGTGGCGCCGTTCTTCGATGGTGTGTTTCCAACGAGGACGCCCAACTGGCCTGGGAGCTCGCAGTGGTCGATTGGCGCCGCGTTTCCCAATCTCGACTTGACCGACACGCTGCTGATCGCGTCGAACCCCGCTGACGACCGGGTCTACGTCGGCTCGCGCGACGGGCTGGTAGTCTCGTTCGAGAATCAATTCGACGTGAGCACGACGGACACGTTCCTCGATCTGCGCGATCGAGTTGCCGTGGTCTGGGATGGCGGCCTTCTCGGGCTAATCTTTCACCCCGAGTTTGGCGACCCGGGCTCCCCCTATCGCAACACCTTCTACGTTTACTACTCGTCGCATTGCCCGCTCGACGCGCCTCGTGACGCGCCTGACCTGAGCGCTTGCTACGACGCATATCCGCGAGGGTCGGTCGGAGGATTTTTCAACACCTACCTTCGCCTCTCTCGATTCGAAGTGTTTGACGGAACGACCACGGGTGACCCGAGCAGCGAGCAGGTCTTGCTCAACATTCGGCTCTACAACGGCTCGCACCGGGGTGGCGGAATCGCGTTCCGCGACGACGGGTATCTCTACCTCACGATTGGCGATCAGTTCCGCTACACCACGGCCCAGGACATCGTCGACACGCTCGAGGGAGGCTCGCTTCGGCTTGCGGTCGACGTAGTCGACAACGGGGACGGGAGCTGGATTTGCCCGCTCGGGACGCATCCGCCGCGCAGGTTCTTCAGTACGAGTGATGAGATATCGGGCCAGCACTACTGCATTCCGGACGACAATCCTTGGCTAGATGTTGCCGGCGGAGTGTTCGAGGAATACTGCTCCATCGGGCACCGCAATCCGCACCGGCTTGCCAAAGACCCGCTAACCGATCGGCTCTGGTCCGGTGAGGTGGGTGAATCCTCGCGCGAAGAGGTCAATCTCATCGAATGCGGCAACAACTACGGCTGGCCATTTCGCGAAGGTCTAATCGCGGGGGTGCTCGGCCAGCCCGCGTCGTACTTGGGAGTCCTCACCGATCCGGTCATCGACTTCACCCGGGACGAGGCCCGCGCAATCATCGGAGGCTATGTCTATCGCGGCTCGAAATTCCCCGAGCTCTACGGCCGTTACCTCGCCGGGGACTACGTCACGAACCAGGTCTGGGCGATCACGCTGGACGAGAACACGATGACGGCGACCAAGATCTACCTCGCGAACTTCAACGCCGGGAATCTATCGACCTGGGGCCAGGACAATGACGGCGAAGTCTTCATGGGTGATGTGGCGGGCACCGGCCCGCTCTACACCATCGACCGCATCAGCGATCCGGTGTCCGATGCTCCTGCGCTCCTCTCCGAAATCGGTGCGTTTTCAGACCTCGCCGCCGCTGTCCCGAGCCCTGCATGGGTGCCGTACGGGCTCAATCAGCCGTTCTGGTCCGACGGTGCATCGAAGGCTCGCTTCATTGCGCTGCCGAACGATGGCGTTCGCGACACACCGGAGGAGCAGGTCGGATTCTCCCCGAGCGGTGACTGGAGCTATCCGACCGGTACCGTCTTGATGAAGCACTTCGAGCTCCCGCTCGACGAGACCGACCCGACCGTGGTGACGCGCCTCGAGACGCGCTTCATGGTGTTCGGAGACGACGGGAACTGGTATGGATTGACCTACCGGTGGCGCGCCGACCAACGCGAGGCCGACTTGCTCAACACAGAGCAGACCGCCAACTATTCGATCTCGCTGGCCGAAGGAGGGACCCGTGCGCAGACATGGTACTTTCCGTCTCGTCTCGATTGCTTGACCTGCCACCGCCAGGGCGCCGGCGGCGCGCTTGGGCCCCGGACTCATCAGCTCAACGGCGACTTCACCTATGCGAGCACTGGGCGAACCGATAACCAACTTCGAACCTGGAACGACCTCGGCATGTTCTCGCCGCCCGTGGATGACGCGTCGATTCCGACCCTTCCACGCGCGCCTGCCCTCGGCGATGTCACCGCCCCCTTGCAGGAC
>JBAVOF010000567.1:0-1516 GCA_049691835.1 Polyangiales bacterium | reverse complement strand
GGAGCGATCATCGTCCAGTTTCCGCTTTATTTCGGCATCCTGGGTGTCATGCAGGCGAGCGGAATGATCGAAACGCTTTCGGCGGTGATGACATCGGTCGCATCGCCGACGACGTTCCCGCTGCTTGCGTTCGTCAGCTCGGGGCTGGTGAACCTCTTCGTCCCCTCGGGTGGAGGACAGTGGGCACTCCAAAGCGACGTGCTGCTGAGCGCGGGTGCCGCGCTAGATCTTCCTCCGGCGCGCACGGTGATGGCGTTTGCGTACGGCGACGAGTGGACGAACCTGCTGCAGCCGTTCTGGGCGCTGCCGCTCCTGGCCATCACCGGGCTCAAAGCCCGACAGATCGCCGGGTACACCGTGATACTCGCGATGGGGATGGGCCTCTACGTAGGCGCCGTCTTGTTGTTCTTTGCTTAGAGCCCCGGAGCTATGCCGTACGCGGCCTCGGTGCTGTCTGCGATCTCGCCCAGCGTGACGTCATCGGCAAGCTCGACCAGCGTCATCCCACGTTCGCCATTCTTGTCGATCTCGAAAACGCCCAGGTCTGTGATCACCAAGTCGACCACCCTTGTGCCGGTGAGGGGTAGGGTACAGCGCTTCAGGAGCTTGAGTTTGCCCTGCGCTGTATGCTCCATCACGACCACGACGCGTTTCACGCCTGCCACCAGGTCCATGGCGCCGCCCATCCCTTTGACCATCTTGCCGGGAATCATCCAGTTCGCTAGGTCGCCGTTTTCAGCCACCTGCATGGCACCGAGAATCGAAAGATTGATGTGCCCACCCCGAATCATCGCGAAGGAGTCTGCGCTCGAAAAGAAGCTCGTCGTCGGCAGCTCGGTCACCGTCTGCTTGCCAGCATTGATCAGGTCGGCGTCCTCTTCGCCCTCATAAGGGAAAGGTCCCATCCCGAGCATCCCATTTTCGCTCTGCAATTGAACGCTCATACCAGCGGGGATGTAATTCGCCACGAGCGTCGGTATGCCGATGCCGAGGTTCACGTAAAAGCCGTCGCGAAGCTCTTTCGCCGCGCGCGCTGCCATTTGATCACGGGTCCAGGCCATCGTTCTCTCCTCAGGCCTCGCGCGGGCGCGTGGTTCGCTGCTCGATGTGCTTCGAGGGGTTCGGGTAGTGTATGATGCGATCGACGAAGATGCCTGGGGTCATGATCTGATCCGGGTCCAGCTCGCCCGGCCGAACGAGGTGCTCGACCTCAGCGACGGTCACCTCCGCTGCAGTAGCCATCATCGGATTGAAGTTTCGAGCGGTCTTGCGGTACACCAGGTTGCCCTCGGTGTCGCCCTTCCAGGCATGCACGATCGCCACGTCGGCGAAAAGCCCGCGCTCCATCACGTACTGAGCACCGTCGAACTCACGAACCTCTTTTCCGTCCGCGACCATCGTTCCAACGCCCGTCTTCGTGAAGAAAGCCGGGATGCCAGCACCTCCGGCGCGAATTCGTTCAGCCAGGGTCCCTTGTGGCGTGAACTCCACGACGATGTCGCCGCTCAGGTATTGT
>JBAVOF010000566.1:0-15821 GCA_049691835.1 Polyangiales bacterium | reverse complement strand
GCTCCGAACGAAGTGATGCCAGCGCAGTGTCCTTCTCGCTCGCAGCGGCATGCAACGCAGCCTCGTTGTCTTCGCGGGCCTTGGCCAATGCGGCGGCGGACTCTGCCTTCGCCAGGTCCATCGCGTCCTCTTGTGCGATACGGATTCTGGCCATCTCGGCGTCATGCGTTCCCTTCAGTGCCTCGATGTCGGCGGCGCGCGCTTCACGCTCCTTGGCCAGCTCGGCTTCGAGAGATTCGCTCTTGGCTTTCGCGCGCTCGAAGCGACCCTTCACATCCTCGTAGCGCTTGTTCGCATTTTCTTTGTCCTCGCTCAGGCTCGCGATGGCGTCCTGCGCTTTGGACAACGAGCGCTCGAGCCCTGCTGTCGTCTCGTCGAAGTCCGCACGCGCCCGCTCGAGCACGATCGATTGGTCTCGGAGATCGATGATCTCTTTGTCTCGCGCGCTCAATTGATCACGCAGATCGAGGATCTGTTTGTCCTTGGTGTTGAGCGCCTCTCGCAAGTCGAGGAACTGGCGGCTCGACACACCTCCGGAGGACTCCGCGAGCTTCGCCTTTAGTCCGGAGATCTCGGAACGCAGACGCGCAACGGCGATTTCGTTGGTGCTCGGTCCCTCGCTGACCGCCGGCGGCGCAGACGCGGGTCGCACGGAGGGAGGGGGAGCCGATGGCGGCGTAGATGCTACGGCCGGCTCGGCGGGCGGGACGTCGGAAACCATGATCACGTCGTCGAGCTCGACGTCCTCGTACTCGCCGGTTGCCGTTTCGACCGCTTCCGCGACGTCGGGCTCCTCGGACGCCCTCTTCGCGTCGCCGTCCATCATGAGCGCGTCGAAGGCACTCTCGGCGAACTCATCGATCTCGTCGTCGATCTCCGGCGGCTCCCCGATCTTCGTTGGCATATCGCTCGGCATGTTCTGATCCGACATTTGGCTTCCCCTTCGATTCCCAAAGCCAGGTTACCAGCGTTCTGGTCGTTCCCACGAAACAGTGTCTAACCCAACCCTCGGAGCGCATGCAAAGTTACGCCTGCGTCATAAAAAGCATAGAGCTTGGCTGCTCGCCCTGTCAACGTCAGACGTTTCGCAAACCACCGCAGCGACGGCGGTTTCAGTCTGTGACGCGGGCGCTGGCTGCGAGCTGAAACAGCACGGGTCGATCGAGGTCGCCGTAGAACGCGTAGTTGATCCCGTTCTCCTGCCGGATCGTCACTACGTGACTGCCTACATTGTGATAGTAGACCTCACGGCCACCGACCTGTGCGCGATGCGCATTCTGCATGATTTCAGGCGATTGGAAGACCAGCAGCGTTACGCGGTGCCCACCGTGGTTGTAGTAGAGCGCTGCCGCCGGCTGGCTGCCGACCTTGATGTAACGGGCGCCGACGAACTTGACGCTCGGCTCCGAGAAATGGGCTGGCTGGACCGGGAACGGGGTCTTGCCTTGAAAGTAGCGCACGACCTCCTGCGGTGCCTCGGCCTGAACGTCGGACGGCAACTCTTGCGAATGCAGGTTCACGACGTCTTGGAGCATGCCAGCGCTTTGGTAATCTCCACGCTGGGGCAGGCCTACCACCGCACCGATGATCAAAACGGCCGCAGCTGCGGCCGCGATCGGCCAGGTTTGGCGCCAGCGCATCGGCCTCACTTCGATCAATGGAGAGCGCCCCAATCGCGCCTCATCGATTTCGTCCAAAAGGTGGACCGCGCGAGTCCACAGATGCTCGGGCGCGCGCACACTGCCGATCGATTCACGTGTTTGCTCGCGCAAAGAGCTTTCAAACGCATGATGTTCCTGACACCCCGGGCACGCTTCCAAGTGGCGCTCGAACTCGATCTGCGTCGCGGGATCGAGCTCTCCGTCCACGAACGCGCCGAGATGACGTCTGACGAGCTTGCAGCTCATGACTTCACCGCCTTTCTCGAACGAAACGCTTCGAGCGAGACCGGATCCTCGGCGTCATCCTCGCCGTCTTCGATGATGCCCAGTTGAACGGCATGCTTGTGTAGCGAGAGTTGAAGCTGCCGCCTCGCGCGATGCAGGCGTGACATGACCGTACCGATGGGACATCCGACGACGTCGGCGATCTCCTTGTACGAGAGCTCCTCGACGTCGGCGAGCAAGACCATCGCCCGGGCGTCATCGGAGAGCTCCTCGAACGCGCGCTGGATCTCGGCTGCGATCAAGTGCCGCTGCGCATCACCGATCGGGTCGGTCAGGGCGCGCATGCTCGCACGGCTCATCACGCCCTCGCCGACCGGGGTCGCCATGGGACCTTCGAAAACCTGGCGCTCCCGGCTTGCCCGCCGGTACCGGTTGACGAAGGTATTCATCTGGATTCTCAGCAGCCAAGCCTTGAAATTCGTGCCCGCCTCGAAGCTGTCGAAGAAACGGTAGGCTCGGACCAGGGTATCCTGGACCAGGTCTTCCGCGTCGACCGGCGAGCGGGTGAGGCGCAGCGCCATCGAGTAGAGCGCATCCAGATGCGGCCGCACCTCGGCCTCGAAAAGCGCCCTTTCCGCCGCCATCTTCTTCGAAATCTTTGGCATACCTGCTTTGGTAACCCGCAGAAATGGGAATTATTCCACGTTATCAGGCGTGTCGTCTTTTGGGGAGCCGTGGCGCACTTTCGCCTCCAGCTCCTCGATCCGGCTCTGGAGCCGGAGCACCTCGCCCTGAAGCTGCCGGACGTGCGCAGCAGCGCTCTCGAGCACCGAGCGAACACGGTCATCGGCCGCGCTGTACACCTCTACACCGAACTCCTCTGCCCGGCCCACGAGCTTGCCCACCGGCCCTTCCTTGAGCGAGGAAAGGAGCTTTTGACGGCCCTGCTGGATGAAACCCCGGAGGCTTTGCACCGACCAAGCCGTGGCATTTCCGCTCTTTTGCTCTTCGTAGATGATCTGCGCGAGCGTGACCTTGGTGAGGTCCACCTGGGAGCGATTGTCGAGAACCCGCACTTCCTCTCCGTTGCGAACGTACTCGGCGATCCGGTCGAGCGTCACGTACTTGCTGTCGCGCGTGTCGTACAGCTTACGATTCGCGTAGCGCTTGATGACCCGAACCTGCTCCGCTTCAACCATGATTAACCCGAGGCTAGCCCGGCGACGCACTGCGTCAAGCTGGCGTTTTGCGATGCCCTCGCTAGGCTCTCCTTGGGGGCGTTAGGGCCGTGGCGCACGCGAGACTTTTCGGAGAGTTCTTTCAGCGCCTGGCGCGCCTGGACGAAATCGACATGCGCATGGGCCTGATCTGCGAACGGCTCGAGTCGCTGCCGGACGAGGAGGCCGCTCAGCTGCTACACGAGGCCCACCATGGGGCCTCTCTGGGCGAGGCCGACGCACAGCGCGTATTTCTGGCGGCGGGCTGGGCGCTGTTCGAGCCCCGACTCGCGTCCAGGCGGGCGGAGATCGGTGCGACCGCAAGGCGAGCTCAGCTTCATCACGTGGCGGACTTCGTCACGCCTCAATCGAACGAGAGCGCGCCGATTGAAGATCAGCGACGCATTCCCGACCTGGGGCGCGGGCGTCCTCTCAGCCTCGGGGAGCGAAAGTCACTCGCACGCACGCACGACCGCTCGTTGATCCAGCGCGTCGTACGTGACCCACACCCTGACGTCGTTCGCATTCTGCTCGACAACCCATCGCTCACGGAGATCGATGTGGTTCGCGTATGCGCGGTGCGGCCCAACGATCCGCAGGTTCTGCAGTCAGTCTACCGTCATCGCCGCTGGGTCGTGCGGTACCGCCCCCGGAACGCCATCGTGCGCAATCCCCATACGCCACTGGATACCGCGCTATTGCTGGCTCCGCTTTTGCAAAAGGCACAGCTGGAGGAAGCGGCGAGCTCCTCAGAGCTCGCACCAGCGCTCCGCCTGAGCTGCAAGGCGATCGCCGCGATGCGCGTGACGCCGTCGCACGCTTCGGACGGCTGATGCTTACTTGGTCTCGACCTTGTCGACCACTTCGGCGTCATCCACGCGGGATGCCGCCTGCTTGGTGACTTGTTTGTCGGCGGGAGTCACGTCGATCTCGTCGTCCGTGTTGAGGCCCCGCTTCAGGTTGCGAATGGCCTTTCCGATCCCCTCGCCGATCTGAGGGAGTCGTCCTGCGCCGAAAATCAGCATCACAATCAGAAAAACGAGTACTAGCTCGCCAAAACCGAGATTGGGCACTTAATCCCCTCCGTTCTATTCCACGGTACGCCGCCCCGAACGGGTCTGCAAGCCCAGGGGTGTGGTATGGGGAGCCGAGATGCGGAGTTACCGAGACTTGGACCCCACCGGCGTGCGCGGCGTCGTGTTCGATATCGACGACACGGTTACCCGAAATGGGGTGCTGGAGCCGGACGCCTATGGCGCGATCCACGGACTGTTCAGAGCCGGTTTCGAGCTCGTCGCCGTGACTGGCCGGCCACTCGGATGGACCGACGTGATAGCGCGCCTATGGCCGGTTCGAATCGCGGTCGGCGAGAACGGCGCCGGTTGGGCCTGGGTCGACGATACGGGAGCGCACGAGGGTTACTTCTGCACCGAAGTCGAACGCTCGGAGCAAGCCATCTTGCTGGACGCGATCCGGCGCAAGGCGGCAGCTCTGATGCCCCATGTGCACACCACCCGCGACGATCGACATCGGCGTTGCGATCTGGCGTTCGACGTTGGGGAATTGGTCTCGTTGCCGCGGGCGGACATCGACGGACTGGTGCGGCTCATCGAGGGTTTGGGAGCGCGAACCTCGGTCTCCACGGTTCACGCACACGCCGTCCCCGGCCCCTGGGACAAGGCCAGAGGCGTAGCGCGCGCGCTTCGGGAGGTCCTCGGCGTCGACCTCAGCGAAGAGATGGACCGATGGGTCTTCGTCGGCGACAGCGGCAACGACGCGGCCGCGTTCGAGCTCTTCCCCAAGAGCGTCGGCGTCGCAAACGTCCGAGAGCAGCTGGACCGTTTGCCCGTCCCACCTCGCTTCATCACCGACGGCGATCGTGGCCATGGCTTTGCCGAGCTCGCTGCGTATCTGATGGAACATCGTGGCTAACCGCAAGTCCCAAAAAAGAGAACTTGGCGCGGAAGCGCACTACCGCAACGCTCGGTACTACGATCAGACTTACCGTCAGCGCCGCCAGGACGTCCGCTACTACACGAGATTGGCCGTCGAGTCGGGAGGTCCAGTGCTCGAGTTGGGCGCCGGCACCGGTCGCGTGGCGCTCGCAATCGTCAAGGCCGGCGTCGATCTCGTTGGTGTCGAATCGATGCCTCCCATGCTGGAACAAGCCCGCAAGCAGCGGGACCGGCTTCCACGCAACGCTCGGCAACGCCTCGAGCTTCGGCGGGCCGACCTCGAACGCCTTCGTCTGCGTCGCAAATTTCCCTTGGTCATCGCGCCGTTCAACGTCTGGATGCACCTCTATACGCGCGCACAGATCGAGCGTGGGTTTGCCACCGTGCGCCACCACCTGACGGACGGGGGGCGGTTCGTGTTCGACGTGCTGCTGCCCGACCCGAGCTGCCTCGCCCGCGATCCATTCAAGGCGTACCGCGGTGGCGTAGTCCGGCACCCCCGAGATGGGGTCCGCTATCGGTACAGCGAATACTTCAGCTATGACCCGGTCACGCAGATCGAAACGGTGATCATGGACTTCGAGCATCCAGATCGCAAAGGCGAGTCGTTTTGCACACCGCTGACCCAGAGGCAGTTCTTCCCTGCGGAGCTCGAGGCCTTGCTTCACTACAACGGCTTCATCGTAGAGTCACACACGGGAGACTTCGACGGGAAACCGATCACGCCATCCACCGAGTCTCAGATCATCATCGCGCGGGCGCGTCGCCCTACTCCCTGAGAAGGACGTCGCAGTAGTACTTCACGCGTTTGAGGAGCTTGCCGTGACTGCGGTTGTGGATGTCCTTTTTCAAGGCGAGCATCACGCGACGTTGGAAGGCGTAACTGTTTCGCGCCGGTCTGGGTGGCGCTTCGCCTCCAGCCTCTTCGACAGGCGCCCAGAGCGCCTCCTCGGGCCATCGCCAGACCTCGAGATCCACTGGGTCGATCGGACGCATCATGCGTTCCGCAAGCGCCCGCTTCCGAGGATCGTGCGCCAGCTCCGCAGCCCACTTGCTCACGTTGTCGGTGACCGGCTCGTTGTGCCTGTTCACGGTGATCGGGTCGCCCATGCCTCTTTTGACCGGTCCCGCCTTGCCATACTGGACTGCGTCCGGATCGTGCTGAAGACCAAGAAACGCAAAGACACGTTCGAGTTGCGGCTCCGGATTCGTAACCAGGTCCTCGTATGCAACGTGAAGCAAAGGCACCGGGCGCTCCCGCAAGAAAGACCCCATGGCTGGGACATAGCGCTCGAGGATGGGATTGAACGAATGCGCGGCTTCCCAGTCGCCGTCGAAGAAGCTGTTCGCATAAGAGCTGAACACAGCAAACGGATGACGGGTGAGCACCACGTATCTGGCGTCTGGATACAAGCGACGCAGAAACGGTAGCACTAGGGCGTTCGCAGGCGTCTTGTCGAGAAAGTAGCTGCTTTCGCTAGTCGACAACATTCGACCGTACATCGTGTCGGTGTACGCGCGAAGCGCGTCGAGGTAGTCCTGCTCTCCGGCCGGAAGGCCCTCGATGAACGTTTTGATAGCCTCCGCCGCGTTGATGTGATCATACGGCGCTTTGTCGACGTTGTAGTAGACGCCTAGATGGGCGATGGGGCTGATCAGGTGTGGTTCCGGATGAGTGAAGATCTCGGCGTGCGCGCCCATCATGCGCTGAAGCAAGGTCGATCCGGCTCGGGGTGGCGAGATTACGAAGATGAGTGACATGAGGTCGCAGGCAGTGGCTTACCCCCGCGCGGCAAGCTGCCGCAAGACGTACTGCAGGATGCCTCCCTGCACGTAGTATTCGACCTCCTGAGGAGTATCGATTCGTGCCTTGACCGAAAACGACCTTCCGTCGCCGGTGCGGACCGCCAATATCTTGCCCGGAGCCAAACCTTCCGAGATTCCAGAGATCGCGAAGACCTCTTCACCGCTGATCCCCAGCGCCTCCCGCCCACTGCCTCCCGCGAACTCGAGGGGAAGTACACCCATCCCTATCAGGTTCGAGCGGTGAATGCGCTCGTAGCTCTCGGCTATGACCGCACGGACTCCGAGCAGTAAAGTGCCCTTGGCGGCCCAGTCACGCGAGGAGCCCGTGCCGTACTCTTTGCCGGCGATCACGATCAGCGGAGTGCCATCAGCCTGATATTTCATCGAGGCGTCGTAGATGCTGGTTTGCTCGTTGCTGGGCAGATACCGCGTGATGCCCCCCTCGGTGCCCGGCGCCAGCAGATTGCGAAGGCGAATGTTCGCGAAAGTGCCGCGCATCATGACCTCGTGATTGCCGCGACGGCTGCCGTAACTGTTGAAGTCGCGCGGCGCGACGCCATGCTCCTGGAGATACCTCGCGGCGGGGCCGTCGAGGGCAATCGCGCCTGCGGGCGAAATGTGATCGGTCGTCACCGAATCGCCGAGCAGACAAAGCACTCTCGCGCCCTCGATGTCTTGAGGCGGAGCCGGATCGGCCGCCTCGACCCCGTCGAAGAACGGTGGCAGCCGCACATAGGTCGAGTCCGGGTCCCAGCGGTACCGATCCGCCTGCTCGAAGCTCACCTCCTGCCACTGCGGGGGGCCATCTAGCACGACGGCATAGCGCTGGACGAAGTGGTCTTTTTTGACCGAGCGCCGAAGCGTCTCGGTGACTTCCTTGTGGGACGGCCAGATGTCACGAAGGAATACCTCGTTGCCCTTGTTATCCTCCCCGATCGGCTCGCTTTCGAAATCGATGTCCATCGTCCCTGCAAGCGCGTATGCGACGACCAGCGGTGGCGACGCGAGATAGTTGGCCCGAGTCAAGGGATTCACGCGCCCCTCGAAGTTTCGATTGCCGCTCAACGCCGACGTCACGATCAGGTCGTTGTCTTTGACTGCCGCGGCGATCTCCGGATCGAGCGGGCCGGAGTTGCCAATACACGTCGTGCAGCCGTAGCCGACCAAATTGAACCGCAAGATGTCCAGCGAATCCATCAAGCCCGAGGCCTTGAGGTATTCGGTGACCACCTGCGAGCCTGGCGCAAGACTCGTCTTGACCCAGGGCTTGGTGCGTAGTCCTCTCTCGACCGCCTTCTTGGCGACGAGGCCGGCCGCTAGCATCACCGATGGGTTTGAGGTGTTCGTACAGCTGGTGATCGCCGCGATGACGACGGCGCCGTTCCTGAGCGTGAAGGTTTCGTCCCGGCGCTTGACCTCGACGCCAAGGTCGGGAGATGCCTCGTAGCCTTTCAGCACGCTCTGCCAAGAGCCCTTCGATTCGGTCAACGGGATTCGGTCTTGCGGACGCTTCGGGCCGGCGATCGAAGGCACCACGTCGCCGAGGTCGAGCTTCAGGGTATCTGTGAACCGAGGCTCGGGTGCGCTCGCCGTATGGAACAAACCCTGTTCCTTGAGCACCCGCTCCACGATCTCGACGTGGGGCTCATCCCGTCCGCTGAATCGCAGGTACGCCAGCGTCTCGTTGTCCACGGGGAAGAAGCCGATCGTCGCGCCGTACTCGGGCGCCATGTTTGCGATGGTTGCACGGTCTGGTAACGCGAGATTTTCCATGCCCTCGCCGTAGAACTCGACGAATTTCCCGACGACGCCCTTCTTGCGGAGCATTTGGGTGACCGTTAGGACGGCGTCCGTCGCGGTAGCGCCTTCTCGGAGCTTGCCCGTCAGCTTGAAGCCCACGACCTGCGGCAAGAGCATGCTGATCGGCTGTCCGAGCATCGCCGCCTCCGCCTCGATTCCGCCCACGCCCCAGCCGAGAACGCCCAGGCCGTTGATCATCGTCGTGTGCGAGTCGGTGCCCACTAGGCTGTCGGGATAAGCGATCGTCTTGCGGTGCTCGTCGCGCATGAAGACGACGCTCGCCAAGTACTCGAGGTTGACCTGGTGAACGATGCCCGTACCTGGCGGGACGACGCGCATGTTCTCGAAGGCGCTCTGGCCCCATTTGAGAAACTGGTAGCGCTCTTGGTTGCGCTCGAACTCTCGTTTCACGTTGTCTTCGAACGAGCGCAGTAAACCATAGGAGTCGACTTGCACCGAGTGGTCGATGACCAGATCCACGGGCTGCAGTGGGTTGATCCGACTCGGGTCGCCGCCCATTTGCGCGAATTGATCGCGCATCGCAGCGAGGTCGACCAATGCAGGCACGCCGGTGAAATCCTGCAGGAGCACGCGCGAGGGACGGAACGCGATCTCGGTGCTCGGTATCGCTTCCGGATCCCAGCTCGCGACTGCCTCGATGTCTGCGCGGGTCACCGTCTTACCGTCCTCGTACCGGAGCAGGTTCTCGAGTAGGACACGGATGGAATAAGGGAGTGTGTCGATCTCCCGAAAGCCCGCTCGGGTGAGCGCATCCAAGCGATGAATCACTACCTGGCGGCCGCCAGCATGAATGGTGACGCGGCTCTGAAAGGAGTCGTTTGATGCCATGTGGCTTGCCTACCACGAGCGGTCTGGCGTGCCACCCCGGTCCTCCGCTATGCTGCCAAACGCTGCGTGACAAGCGCCGTCAGAAGCGCTACAGAGTGGGCCCTCGGCGCCGTAGCCAAGTGGTAAGGCAGAGGTTTGCAAAACCTCCATTCACCGGTTCGAATCCGGTCGGCGCCTCCAGTTCATCCCTGCCGATGGCAGCTCCATCTTCGATGCGCACGCACCCAAGGAACGCCGACGCAATGGGAGCGCGAAACACGTGCGAGCCCCGCAGACCAGAGAAGCCGGGCCGCACGGTTACTTTATTCAATGTAAAGTAATTGTCGCGGAGGCTACTTGGGGAGCTCCGGCACTTCGAGCTGACCGCAATCGAGCGCGCCGAGGAAGGCCACCAGAGAGGCGAGCTCCGCGCTACTGAGACCACGGTCGGCCAACAGGGCGCTCTTGTTCTTGTTGTCGATGCCCCCGCTCGCCATGATCTTCACCGCCGCGGCGAGTGTGGCGACCGATCCATCGTGAAAGTACGGTGCGCTCTTGGCCACGTTGCGAAGTGAAGGGATCTTGAAGGCTGCCCAGTCGACGTCTTGTTCGGTGATCTTGAAACGCCCTACGTCGACCTGGTCCTCGGCCTTGCCCGCCGTCCCGATCCCAACATTGTAGTATAGCCCGCCGGGAACGCCCATCGCGCTCGAAAACAGCGGCGGCGCATGGCACAAGACGCACTGTCCCTTACCCATGAAGAGCGCCCAGCCTTCCTTCTGCTGCTCGTCGAGAGCGCCGTCGTCACCCTTGGCGAATCGGTCGTACGCGCTGTCGTTGCAGATCAGCGTGCGCTCGTACGCGGAGATCGCCTTCACGACGGTGTCGGGGGTCATCCCTTCCTTCGGGAATACCTTCTTGAACTGCGTCGCATAGCCCTTGATCTTGGCGAGCTCTGCGGTCTTTTTCGCGAGGTTCTCGGCGCCCACGCCCATGTTTCCGCCGCCCCAAGCGCCCTTGGCTTGCGCCTCGAGGCTCTCAGCCCGTCCGTCCCAGTAGAACGCATCGAAAAAGGCCGTGTTCCAAATGACGGGGCTGTGGCGCGTGAGCAATGTTTCGTTCGCGCCGACCGCGAGCGGCGTCTCGCCACCGTTGCCGTGTTCGTTTTGGTGACACGAGTAGCACGAACGCGAGCCGTCCACGCTCAGGCGGGTGTCGAAGAAGAGTTGGTGGCCGAGAGCCACCTTCTCGACCGTTTGAGGATTGTCTTCCGGGATCTTCAGCTGCGGAAAAGCAGAAGGCGCGGGTGGTAGCTCGACCTTCTCAACGGTCGGTTCCGCTGCAGGTGGGGCGGCTTGTTCCTCGGCCGGCTTGCTCTTGCAAGACGCGAGGCCAACCGCAAACGCGACGAAAATGGTGGCGGCCAGTGCGCGCCACGTGCTGGATGTACTCGACATGCGACGATACTACCACGCGGGAGCAATAGCACACACCGGAGCCCACGGAGCTGGCTTCGGCCCGATCAGCGACGTGACCCGCTCAACTGCTCCGCCAGCGTTCGGGCCTCGACGATGTTGTCCTCGATCGAGCAGTAAGTCCAAGACCCGTAGCGGCCGATCGTATGGACGTCTCGGACTGCTAGGGCTTCCTTCTTGGCCGCGGTTTCTGCATTTGCACGCGCAGTAATGTGGACGTATGCGGGATCGAGCAGCACCTGATGCGAAGCGACGAGCGTCTGATTCGTCACGACGCCACAGGTTCGCAAGTCGGCGAGCACCCGCCTCTTCATCGCGGCGCGTTCATCTTCGGACGGGTCGGCATGCTCAGGTAAGCCGATCTCCACGTACAAACTCATTCGATTGGAGCCGAAAATATTGTCGTAGAAGCCCACGCGATAGAACACGAGGTCGCGCTGAGGATAGTAGATCCAATGAACGCTCGGCGGGCCCTTGCTGTCGAACCCCAAGTTGAATACGAGAACCTTGTTGTGCGTGAAAACCCCTGCTTCGAAGGGCACCCCGCACATCCGAAGCAATGAAATCAGTGGGGCGCTACTGATGAGCCGATCATAGCGGATGCGACGTCGCGTCGTGGTCGCAACCTTGCCCTCCAAATCGATCCGCAGAACCCTCTCATTCAGGGAGATTTGATTCTTCCCAACGCCCTGTGCGAGTGCTTCGACGTATTGAATCGCTCCACCTTCGGGGTAAGTGAAAGTCGCATTGTAACCATCGCCGTTCGGCGTGTCCGTGTTGCCACGGATCTCGTCGAGACTTGCATGCGGAAAGAATCGGCCCATCGCATGCGCGTCGAGTGCGGCCAGGTCGGTCGCGTACAGCTTTTCGTTGTACGGAATCAGGAACTTTTCGGCGATCCCCCGTCCGTAGCGCGCGTAGAGCATCTCCTCGAAGCTGACCCCGTCGTCGGCCGGTCGTTCCTCGAGGTCGCGGATGCATTCGTGGTACTCCGCAGATGGCAACTGATGGATGTTTTTCTGGAACGGAAAGTCGATGAAGCGGCCGGCGTACCAGATCCGGCTATCCCGTTCGATGCGAAGGATGCGTTGCCCGTCCATCCTGTCGAGCAGATACCGCTCGATCTCCGGGTGCTGGAAGTGAAAGAAGTGCCCCGAGTAGTCCCAAACGAAACCATCGCGCCGCACGCTGCGACAATAGCCACCGATCTCGTCTTCGGATTCGACGATGAGGCAGTCACTGTCTCGGATCCAATCGGCGAACGCGATGCCGGTCACGCCGGCGCCGATCACTAGGTAGCGCGTGCGCTCCACGTTACGAATTTACCACATCTGGATCACTTGACGCGAACCCCCGAACGACGCGAATGCCATCGTCGGCCCGTCGACCGAGGCCCACCGGCACACCGTCGGGCGCAAAGAGCGCGAGTGATGCCTCGGGCGGCGCTTGGCGCCAAGCATCGCCCTTGACCACTCCAGGCTCGATCCGGCGGCCGTGACGCGCGTGCGCGACACCTTCATCGGTCAGCTCTACGCGCATCAACGCAGCGCAGGCCTTGTCGAGGGGGATCAGCCGCTCGGCGATCGTTTCGGCGGTCATCTGGTCGCCATGAAGCGCAGCCTCGATGCTAAATGATCCGCTCGCGGTGCGCCGCAATCGTTTCACGTAGCCCCTGGTCCCCAGTGCGCGTGCGAGGTCTCGCGCCAGCGAGCGGACGTAGAAACCCTTGCCGGAATGCAGATGCAGGCGAATCAACCCGGTGGTGACCTCATCAACCGTCGCTTCGTACAAATCCACCTCTCGAACGGGAGCATCGACCTCCTCTCCGCGTCGTGCGCGCCGGTGAAGCGGTGTTCCGTCCACTTTGATTGCGCTGAGCTTAGGCGCCTCTTGTGGGAGATGCCCAATGAACGGGCGAAGCGCTTCCTCCACCGCGCGTCGATCGAGGGGTGGTACATCCGCGGTTTCGGTGACCTCCCCATCCGCATCGAGGGAATCGGTTTCGGCGCCAAGCGCAATCGTCACGTCGTAACGCTTGTCATCCAGCTGCAGATGCGAAACGAGCTTCGTGGCTTCCCCGACTGCAACGACCAGGACTCCCGTCGCGAGCGGATCGAGCGTCCCGGCATGCCCGACGGACCTCTGCTTCAGGAGCCTTCGGACTCGCTGCACGATGTCGTGCGACGTGCACCCCGCCGGTTTGTCCACGACGATGATGCCGTTCATCCGAAGTACTTGGCGAGCTCTGCCCGCAACCTCTCCTCGGCCTCCTCGATGCTGATGTCGAGCTGAGTCGCGGCGGCCGCTCGGTGCCCGCCCCCGTTCAGCGCAGCGGCGATCACCGAGACGTCGGCCTTGCCGCGGGAGCGGAGGCTGATCTTGGTTTCGAGTCGAACACCGGAGGCGTCACGGACCGGCCACTCCCAGAGTAGAGCCCCGATCTCGACCCCTTCGACTCGGCGTGCGTAGTTGACCATGCCTTCGACCATGTCGTCGTTTGCTCCGCAAATCTCGAGCATCTCGCGGGTCACCCGCATGATCGCCACGCGCCCCTCGAACGAGGTCTCGAGCGTTGCAATGATCGCCGAAAGCAAGCGCAGCCGTGCCGGCTCCCAGCATTCGAACAGCTGGTAGGCAACCCGCCAAGGGTCCGCACCCTGCTCGACGAGTCGTGCGCCCAAGCGCAAGGTCGCCGGTTTCGTGGTTGCGTAACGGAACCCGCCGGTGTCCGAGACGATGGCCGCGTACAGCGGTGTGGCGGCTCCTTCGGGTAGTGACTGCAACCCCAACTCCTCGATCAGACGCACAACGACTTCACCCGTCGCGGCGGCGCCTGTGTCGCGAACCACGATGTCGCCGACGTCGTCGTGCGCGTGGTGGTGGTCTAGGACGATGACCGGCCCGGTGACCTCGGGGCTCGGAAACCGGGGCGGCAAGAGGGCCTTGGCTGCGATGTCCAGGATCCACGTCGCATCGAAGCGGGTGCCCTCGGGGATCTCGGCGACACCCTGTTCGCCCTCCATCAGGAAAAGGAGCGAGCTGGGCACCGATTCGGGCATGAACAACGTGGCCTGCTTGCCAATCGCCCGGAGGGTTCTGATCAGACCCAGCGCAGAGCCGAGCGAATCCGCATCGGGGCGCCGGTGACACGCTACCAGGAACCGTTCCCCATTGCGGGCAAGCTCGAGTGCCTTCTCGATCACTGTTCTCCCTCCGGCCCGGCTTCCGGATTGTCGCGGATCTCGTTCAGGATGGACTCGATGCGAAGCGCTGAATCGACGACATCATCCCAGTAGAACTCCAGCGACGGGACGTGCCGGAGCTGAAGCCGTTGCCCGATTTCACGGCGAAGGAAGCCGCTCGCGCGACCGAGCGCATCCACCACCACCTCTTGGCGGTCACGGCTGATCTCCTCCAGGACGCGCACGTACACGCGGGCGATGCTGAGGTCGTCCGTCATGCGTACGGCCGAGACCACGACGTCTCGAGCGGCCGGGTCTCGGACGCTTCCCCGAAGCAAGAGCTCCATGAGCTCACTGCGAATACGCTCGGAGACACGGTCTGCCCTTCGAAAGCCCTTCTGTGCCATTGCTCAACCCGTCCAATCTCCGAGATCGCCGAAAGAAACCAGCTCGATCGACCGATCTAGGACGACCGCGTCCCCCGCGCCTTCCACGAACTCGGCGATCGAATCGAGCATCGAGTTGGCGTGACGACGGTCGCCCGACACGACCGCAAACCCGAGCAGGGCCTGCCGGTGCGCGTCCTGCCGCCCGACCTCGGCCGCCGATACGTTGAATCGATTCGCGGTGCGGTCGAGAACCTTACGTATAATCGACCGCTTGGCCTTCAGCGAGCTGACACCCGGCAAAGCAAGCGAAATCTGGCAAACGCCAACGACCATACTCAGACCTCTGCGGGCTCAACTCATCAGAGCGTCGCCTCGACCTGTTTCTCTTCGTAGCACTCGATGATGTCTTGCTCTTTGACGTCGTTGAAGCCCTGCAGCCCGATGCCGCACTCCATACCCGCCTGCACCTCTTTGGTGTCCTCTTTGAAGCGGCGGAGCGAGCCCATCGGACCTTCCCAGACGAGCAACCCGTCGCGCACGAGCCGCGCCCGTGCACCGCGATTGATCTTCCCCTCGAGCACCATGCAGCCCGCGATGGTGCCGATCTTGGGAATGGTGAACGTTTGCCGAACCTCGGCCTTGCCGAGGTCGGACTGGACGACCGTCGGTGCGAGAAGTCCTCTCATCGCAGCCTTCACGTCATCGATGGCCTCGTAGATGACGGCATACGTTCGAATCTCGACGCCCTCTTTCTTTGCCGTCGAGGAAGCCTTCCCCTGCGGCCGGACGTTGAACCCGAGGACGATCGCCTGTGATGCGCTCGCGAGCATGACGTCGTTTTCCGTAATGCCACCGACGCCGGTGTGAATGACGTTGACCTTCACCTTCTCGGTCGCCAAATCCGCCAGCGCGCCTTGGAGCGCTTCGACCGAGCCCTGCACGTCGGCCTTGACGACCAGCCGGAGCTCCTCGACGTCGCCACTCTGCATGAGCGCCTGGAGCTGATCGAGCCCGCGCAGGCCGCCCACCGGCGCCGAGCTGACCGTCCCCGGCTTCTTGCGTGCTCCGGCGACCTCCTGTGCCCTGCGCTGGTCCGTCACCTGGTAAAATGGATCTCCAGCCGCCGGGAGCTCGGCCAAGCCGAGCACCTCGACCGGCGTGGCCGGGCCGGCGGTGGTCAGTTGCTGGCCGCGATCGTCCGTCAGAGCGCGAACGCGACCCCACGCCCCGCCGGCAACGACATAGTCACCGGTGCTCAAGGACCCGTCTCGAATCAACACGTT
>JBAVOF010000565.1:0-3433 GCA_049691835.1 Polyangiales bacterium | reverse complement strand
GGGTGGGGGAGGCGGCGGTTTGTGCAGCAGCCCTTGCTGCTTCCGAGCGCGGACGAGCCCGACGATGATCCCGATCACGATCAAGGCGGCTACGGCCGCGATCGCCGCGAGCGAGCTTGGGTTGTTTAGATCTAACGACTCCATTCGACCTCTGTCATCCCCCGATGGTCGTTGGGACCGGCGCAATATAAGGAGAGCAGCACCGGGCAGTCAACGCGGCGGCCATGTCGAATCGGTTGCTCCCGCGCTTGGCCAGCTGTGATACTGAAAACGTGGGGGAAGGGCGGGAACGATTGAACGGGCCGGTTCGCCGATGGCTTGGATGGCGACGGCTTTTCTTCATCGCCCTCCTTTGTGCGAGCCCGGCGCAGGCGGACTCCGGTGAGGACTACCTGGTCCGTTTGCTTCACAGCTCCGAAGCGTTTCGTGTTCGAGCTCAGGCAGCGTTGTCGCTCGGCCAGTTGGAGTCGAGCCGCAAGTCGGTTGGCGCGCTGGAGCGGGCGCTGAGAGACAAACATCCGGCGGTTCGCGTATCGGCGATCGCATCGCTGCAGCGATTGCGCGCAAAGGAGTCCCTTCCCGTCATCGAGCAGGCCACGCGGGACGGGGACAAAGCCGTCCGACGCGCCGCCGTGGAGGCCGTTGCGGCCCTCAGCGCCATAGGCGAGCGACAACGCGGTCCGGGCAAGACTCAGTACTTGATTGCCCTTGGAATGCCGGGGGCAAAGGCGGAACGTGTATCGCGGCAAATGCTGTTCGACTCGCGCATTTTCCTATCGGAGCAACTTCTCCTGCTGGAAGGCGTCGAGCTGGCACCGGACGACTTGACGCCCGCCGAAGCCCAGCGCGAAATGGCGCAAAGAAAGCTTCACGGCTGCTATCTCGAGAGCTCGATCGTCACGCTCGAGCCGAAAGGGCCGGGGGTGCGGGCCGTCGTGACGATCATCGTGGCGTCGTATCCTGGGCGCGAGATGCGCGGGATGCTGCGCGGCGCGGCGACTGCCTCTGGGCGCTACAGCGCGGAGACGGCAGAGCAGGCGGTTCATGGGGCGTTCGTGGGTGCACTTCGCCGACTTCCCACGGTGCTCGAGACGGCCAAGGCGAGAGGAAGCCTTTGACCCATGGACGACGATGGGCGTAGGAAGTGAGAAGCGCGATGGGCGATAAGAGACAACGCAAGCTGCGAAACTACCTAATCGATCGGCGTTTCCAGTTGAAATACACGGGCATGGTGCTGCTCGTCACAATCTCGGTCGCAAGCGGTCTCGGATTCATGGCCTACCGTTTTTCCCAGGGTCAGACGGACGTCTTGACCGCGAGTATCGCAGCGCAGCCCGATTTCAATCCAGACAGGGCTAGCGACCTCGAGCGGTTCGCGCAGGAGGAGGATCGAAAGGTTCGAAATGCGATCGTCGCTGGGGTGCTCTTGCTCACGTTTGCGCTCGGCCTCACCGGTATCATCGTGACCCACCGAGTCGTAGGGCCGGCGTTCCGGATGAAGCGATTGTTCCAGCACGTCGGTGAGGGACGGCTCGAGGTCACGACGGGAATCCGAAAGGGCGACGAGCTCCAGGAGCTCTATCACTCGTTTGCGCAGATGGTGGAATCGCTGCGCGACCAGCGCGCCGAGGAAATCGCGCAGCTGGAGCAGACGCTGATCAAGATGGAGTCGGCGGGCATGCATTCCCCGCACATCACCGAGCTCCGCGCCCTGCTCGACCGGATTCGCAAGACGGTGGACTGAGAGCGGCGGCACCTCGCGCTCCGCCGCACCCCGGGACGCACTTCCCAAAACACGGTCGCTGGCACTGGAACCGGCACCGGTGCTGGCGCGGGCACCGTGGGATCGGGTAGGGTTCGCCCTCTAGAGAGCGAGCGGAGGTTGCCATGCGCATTGCGAAGCTGATCGTCCTGGTGCTCCTTGCCCTGGCTGTCCTAGTGGTGGGCATCGGCGCGTTTCTTCCCAAGGACTTCCACGTCGAGCGGTCGATCGAGATCGACGCCTCGCCCGAGGTCGTGTTCGACCTGGTGAACTCTCTGCGCAAATGGGAGGCTTGGTCTCCCTGGATCGCGCGTGACCCTTCGATCGAGAATACCTACGCGGGACCCGAAGCTGGGGTCGAAGCGACGGTCACCTGGACCAGCGAGAAATCGGGTGAGGGGACGCAGACGATTACGCTCAGCGAACGCCCGACGCGAATCGAAACCGTGCTCAACCTCGGAGAGATGGGGGAACCCAGCGCCTACTGGACCTTCGAGCCTGTCGGCGATGGCGTGCGGGTGACCTGGAGTCTGAACGGCACCGCATCCGGCCCGCTTGGTGGCTACTTCGCCAAGATGATGGACGGTTGGGTTGGCGCGGATTACGAGGACGGTCTCGAGCGCTTGAAGAAGGTGGCCGAAGCGCTTCCGCCGGCCGAGTAGGGACACGATGCTCCGAGTGCTCTGTGCCGTCGTCCTGAGCGGTTCAGCCCTGGCGTGCCACACGATCCCGGATCCAAACGATCCTGCTCGCCAGACTCGGATCGAAGCGTGCCTGAAGCAATGTCCAAGCGGTGAGCCGGGTCGAGCCAACACTGCGTATCCCCCGGCGCCAAGTGAGCTGGCCGACATCAGGACCTCGTGCGAGCGACGCTGCCACGGGATCCCGTAGCCGGGTCAGCGATACGGGAACGAGACGTTTTCGTAGTATTCGATCCGGGGGTTTGCGTTCGGTCCGTCGAAGACCACAGCAGCGGCGTCGATGCGTGCGTATACACGCCCGAGCTTCTGGTCGCGCAGCCACATGGCCGTCGCGCGCCTCACCCGTGCGAGCTTCCGAGGGCCGATCGTCTCCGCCGGGAAGACCGGGCGGGCGCGACTGCGCGATCGCACCTCACACACCACTAGTAAGGCACCGCGCTGTGCGATCAGGTCGAGCTCCAGTCGGCCGACGCGCACATTGCGCCCGCAGATCTGGAACCCTCGTTCCTCTAGAAACGATGCGACCAGCTCTTCGCCTCGGCGCGCGAGATCACATCGACTGAACGTCGGCGAGCGGATCGCGGACGCAGTAGCTACCGCGTAGCCCCTCGCCGCCGGTTTCGAGGACCTCTTCGCAGACGAAGCCTCCGGGGCAGTCACAGGTTTCACCGCTGCTTCCAGGTGGCGCACCACATCGGCAGGAGCAGTAGACGCTCCGCTCGACGTCGTTTGCGGTGACGCAGGTCTCCGTCCCTCCGGGGCATCCGTCTTCTTGTAGATTGCTCGGGTCACCCTCGAGCTCTCGGACGAGACAGAGGCGCGTTGCGCACTGCACCGAGCTTTTCTCGAGATACGTCTCGGTCGGAAGGAAGCCGCCCACCGGCACAGCCTCCGGCACACATGGATCGCCCACCGCGCTGCTGGAACAGGCAGTTCCCACCAGGCAGAGAAGAGCCAACACTACAAACCC
>JBAVOF010000564.1:0-33083 GCA_049691835.1 Polyangiales bacterium | reverse complement strand
GTGCCGTGCCGAAGCGCGATGCGAAGCGTGTTCACGTACGCGATCTGCCGCATGACCAAGTCGCGGCAGATCGAACCCCGCGACGAGAAGTGCGTCACAACCAACCGGCCCCAAGACCGGCTCTCGTTGATGAGGGAGCCCCAAAGCTGTCGTGCTTCCCACCAGCGACCGTAGGCCTGGTTGACCCGAAATGCGATGAAGATCGAGATGGCTGAAAGCACGTAGCCGATCTTGCTGTAGAGCAGAGGCGCTGGGCCCGGGCTCGTCCATCGATATGCCCAAAGAGCACCGTAGGCCAGAAGTGTGAGAGGGACGACCGTCTGGATGGTGGTGCCAAGAAGTCGAGCAAGCGAGTGACGGCCTTCGAGCAGCATGCCGGCGCGACGCTATCACTGGCCCAGTCGCGAGATCAATCGAAGCATTGGGTTTGTGTTGGCGCCGATCCGCGACTTGGTGGTCAGACGATTCGCTCAAGCTGCGTCGCTGTGCACTAACAGCACCAGCCCCCTGGTTCCGTCTGGTCTGGGAGAATCGGCGAATGCGATCGAACGATTCAGTGACGACCCGGTAACAAGTCAACGGCACTGCGAATGCAACGCGATTCGCGTTTCTGAGAGCGTTGACACTCCGAATGATTATGTGACAGGCTCTCCCGCTCGATGCCGCACTCAAGCGCACAGGCCGTGCAGTTGGACGACGCACGCCGGGACGATCTGTGCGCGGCACCCAGCCCTCTCGGTCCACTGCCCGCCCCAGCATCGGCCGATGACCTCGCAACGCACGGCCTTCTCGAAGTGACTTGGTCCCATGGCCAGAGCGCGGTGACCCGAGCCCGCGCCGCGTCGCCTCTCAAGCTCCTAGTGCCGCGAAGCAAGAGCGAAGTCGCCCGGATTTCGATCGCGACCTATGGCGGCGGCATGCTCGCGGGTGACGAGACCCGGCTGCGCGTTCGTCTTCGACCCGGCGCAAAAGCGATCGTCTCGACTCAGTCTTCGACCAAGGTCTTCAAGAGTGTCGACGGCCGCACCACTCGGCAGTCGCTCACGGCCAGCCTGGAGCCAGGAGCCATCGGCGCCTTCGTTCCCGATCCCATCGCATGCTTCGCCGATGCACGATACGCGCAGTGCCAGCGATTCGACGTCGTCGGGGACGCCACCTTGCTCGTGCTCGACTGGTTCACCAGCGGTCGCCGCGCCCGCGGCGAGATCTGGGGCTTCGAGCACTACAGCTCGCGTCAGCAGGTGTTCCTCGATGGGCACCGGATCATCGAAGACGCGATCCGCCTCGACCGCAGCGAGGGGGCAATCGGCGGTCGCTTTCGTGGTGGCCGGTACCACTGCCAGGCGCTTCTCATGCTCGTAGGCCAGAGGACGCAAGCCGCAGTCGAGCGCTTGCGCGAGCTCGCCGGCCGGCAGGCTACCCACGGTGCGGAGGCCCGCCGCGGCCTGCTGGTCGTAGCGAACCCGGTCACGCATGGGGTGTTGCTGCGCGTGGCGGGCGAGGAGACCGAAGCCGTTGCCCAGTTCATCACCGGCAAAATCGAACCGTGCCTAGAGCTTTTCGACACGAGCATTTGGGGTCGGAAGTTCTGATCGCACCCAAGATCTCAACCGGAGTTGTTTTCACCCACCCTTCCAGACACACGAGGCAAGCATGCATCTGACGCCACGAGAATTCGACAAACTGCGCCTGCACAATGCGGGCTTTCTGGCCCAAAAGCGCCTGGCACGTGGGCTGCGCCTGAATCATCCGGAGGCGGTGGCGCTGATCGCGACGCAGCTCCTCGAGCTGATTCGCGACGGCGAAAAGAGCGTCGCCGAGCTCATGGATCTCGGCAAGACCATCCTGGGGCGGCGTCAGGTGATGCCGGGTGTTCCATCCATGGTCTACTCGGTTCAGGTCGAAGGAACGTTTCCCGACGGCGCCAAGCTCGTGAGCGTGGGGGACCCCATCGCCAACGAGGACGGCGACCTGGCCCTGGCCCTGTATGGAAGCTTTCTCCCGGTGCCAGACCTCAAGGTATTCGGGAAGGACAAGGACAAGCTGCCGAAACCCGGGGAGACCATCACCGCGAAGGGTAACATCGTCCTCAACGATGACCGAGAGACGGTGACGCTCGAGGTGAAGAACGTGGGCGACCGTCCGATTCAGGTCGGAAGTCACTATCACTTCGTCGAGACCAATCGGCAGCTGGCCTTCGATCGGGCTGCGGCCTACGGCAAACGGCTCGACATTCCCTCCGGCACCGCCGTTCGCTTCGAGCCCGGCGAAAAGAAGACCGTGCAGCTCGTCGACATCGGCGGAAACCGCATCATCACGGGCGGCAACAACGCCGCCTCGGGTGAGGTCAACGACCACAACAAAGAAAAGGCCCTCGAGCGTCTGCGCGACATGGGCTTCAGGATGTCGCCATGACTCCGCAACGCGCCACGTCCAGCAGCAATCTACGACACAGCCAATACACGAGGAGCAGCTTGTCATGAGTCATACGATTACACGCGAAAACTACGCCGCCCTTTACGGGCCGACCACCGGGGACAAGGTGAGGCTCGGCGACTCCTCTCTCATCCTCGAAGTCGAGAAGGACTACGCCGTCTACGGTGACGAGTGCAAGTTCGGCGGCGGAAAGGTCATCCGCGAGGGCATGGGTCAGGCCACGGGCGTCTCCGAGGCTGCGGCTCTCGACCTGGTCATCATGAACGCGCTCATCGTCGACTACACCGGCATCTACAAGGCCGACGTGGGCATCAAGAACGGGCGGATTTCCGCGATCGGCAAGGCTGGAAATCCCGACGTCATGAGCGGCGTGACCCCGAACATGATCGTCAGCGTGAGCACCGAGGTCATCGCCGGCGAAGGCATGATTCTCACCGCCGGGTGCATCGACACCCACATCCATTTTCTGTGTCCCCAGCAGTACGACGAAGCGATCGCAAGCGGCTCCACCACCATGGTCGGCGGAGGTACCGGTCCGGCTACCGGAACGACGGCGACGACCTGCACGCCCGGGAGCCACCACATCCGGCTGATGCTCCAGGCCCTGGACGACCTTCCTCTCAACTTCGGGTTGACCGGAAAGGGCAACACCGCGCGCCCCGAGGGGCTGTACGAGATGCTCTACGCCGGCGCGTGCGGCTTCAAGCTCCACGAGGACTGGGGTACGACGCCGGCAGCGATCGACAACTGCCTGACCGTGGCCGATGAGTACGACCTCGCCGTGACGCTTCACACGGACACGCTCAACGAGTCGGGCTACTACGCCGACTCCATGGCGGCCATGAAAGGCCGGACGATTCACTCCTATCACTCCGAAGGCGCGGGGGGAGGGCATGCACCCGACATCCTCCAGATCTGCGGAGAGCCGAACGTCCTTCCGAGCTCGACGAACCCGACGCGTCCGTACACGAAGAACACGATCGACGAGCACCTCGACATGTTGATGGTCTGTCACCATCTGGACCCAGACCTACCCGAGGACGTCGCGTTCGCAGAAAGCCGCATCCGCGGAGAGACCATTGCCGCCGAGGACCTCCTCCATGACATGGGGGCGATCAGCGCGTTCAGCTCCGATTCGCAAGCCATGGGCCGCATCGGCGAGGTCATCACGCGAACCTGGCAGACCGCCGACAAGATGAAACAACAGTTCGGCGCGCTCCCCGAGGATTCGAAATCGGGCAACGACAATTTCCGGATCCGGCGATACGTCGCGAAATACACGATCAACCCCGCCATCATGCACGGCATGTCGCACGAGATCGGGTCCATCGAAGTGGGCAAGCTCGCGGACTTGGTCTTGTGGAGCCCCAAGCTGTTCGGGACGAAGCCGCAAATGGTCATCAAGGGCGGCATGATCGCCTGGTCACAGATGGGCGATCCGAACGCCTCCATCACGACGCCCCAACCGAGCTTCATGCGTCCGATGTTCGGAGGCCGAGGTAAGACGGCCAGCAGTCTTTCGGTGGCTTTCGTGAGCCAGGCGTCGCTCGACAACCACGTCGTCGATGGTTTCGGGCTCAACAAGCAGCTCGTCGCCGTCAAGAACTGCCGAAACATCGGCAAGGCGGACATGAAGCTCAACGACAAGACGCCCAACATCAAGGTCGACGCCGAAACGTACCAGGTCACCGCAGACGGCAAGCCGCTCGTTTGCGACCCGATCGACGTCGTGCCGCTCGCTCGGCGCTACTATCTGTTTTGAGAGCGGGACTGCTGTGCTGAGGGTCGCGATGGAGCGGAGCGAGAGATCTCGATGTCCAACGAGCTCATGATTTGGCAGATCGCCGATACAGCGTTCCCGGTCGGCGGTTTCGCTCATTCGGGCGGCCTCGAGTCTGCCTGTCACGCCGGCGAGGTGAAGGGCCCGGGGCCTTTGCGCGAGTTCATCGAAGCGGCGATCGTGCAAGCGCGGTTCGGGATGCTACCCTTCGTCAAGGGAGCACACGAGCAGGTCGAATCCGTCGGCGACCTGGACGCCCTGTGCGACGCGTTCTTGGTCAACCACGTGGCCAACCGTGCGAGCCGATCACTGGGTCGCGGGATGCTCTACGTCGCCGGTGCGTCGTTCGGGCATCCCGCCCTGGAAGCACTCGCGCAGGACTGGCAGGACAGCGGCACGCCGCAGCACTACGGCGTCGTGTTCGGCGCCGTGGGCCGGCTCCTCGAGCTACCTCTCTCCAGCACGCTGAGGCTTGCGCTGTTCATCGCCGTGCGCGACCTGATGTCGAGCGCGGTCAGGCTCAACGTGCTCGGCCCGCTGCGAGCGCAGGGGCTCCTGTTCGAGCTCCGGCACTCGATCGCAAAGGCGTCAGCTCCAGACGGCGTACCATCGCCATACGATGCCGTGCAGACGGCGCCGGTAATGGACCTCTTACAGAACGCACACGACGGCCTATACTCCCGGCTCTTTCAGAGCTGACGATCGACACGCAACGAGGAGACCTCTCATGCACGACCACGACGATGCTCACGACCATGACCACCACGACGACCACGGTCATTCGCACGAGCACCTCGAGCACCCTGGGCGCTTTGACGAGCGCGCTCAGCGACTCGACGAAAGGGACTACGCTCGCCGGGCCTTCACCGTCGGCATCGGTGGACCCGTCGGGAGCGGCAAGACCGCCCTGTGTCTGGAGCTCTGCCGGGCGCTGAGGGCCGAGCGGTCGTTGGCAGCTGTGACCAACGACATCTTCACTCGAGAAGATGCGGAGTTCCTCCAACGAAACGAAGCGCTCGACCCCGGGAGAATTCGAGCCGTCGAAACGGGCGGCTGTCCGCACGCCGCGATCCGAGAAGACATCACGAGTAATTTGCTTGCGCTGGAGGCCCTCACCCGGGAGTTTCACCCGGAGATTCTGTTCATCGAATCCGGTGGGGACAATCTCGCGGCGGACTTCAGCCGCGAGCTCGCGGACTACACGATCTATGTCATCGACGTTGCGGGCGGCGACAAAGTTCCTCGCAAAGGCGGACCCGGCATCACGCAATCGGACCTGCTCGTGATCAACAAAGTGGATCTCGCCGAAGCGGTGGGAGCTGACCTTGGCGTCATGGACCGCGACGCGAAGAAGATGCGAGGCAGCGGACCGACCGTGTTCGCGGCGGTCAAGCATGGCAAGGGAGTCGATCTCATCGTCGACCGCATCGTATCGGCCTGGCGCGATTCCGCCGAGTCACACGCAGGGCCGGAGCCCACGGTCGCTCAGCGGAGGGCATCGCGATGACTACCTCCACATCGGCCGCAGATGAGAGTGGCCCACCCTTGTTCGTCGAGATTGCCGACTCGACACTTCGCGGAATCGGACAGGTGGTCTTGCAGAACAATCCCTGGACCGGCCTGGTAATCTTGGTCGGGATCTACATCAACTCGTGGATCTACGGAACGCTCTGCCTGTTCGGCGCAGTCCTCGCGACCCTGACGGCGCTCGTCGTCGGTGCGGATCGGGGTGCGATCCGTGCGGGTCTGCATGGATTCAACGGGGCGCTCGTCGCCATCGCATTGGACGCTTACACGAGCAGCAACTACACGGCGGGCACGATCCCAGGGTGGCAGCTGGGCTCGCTCATGATCTTAGCAATCATTCTCTCGGTGTTCGTCGCCATGGCTATCGGCAAGTTCACCTCCCTGGTGGGCTTGCCGGCGCTTACCTCATCGTTCATCGTTGTAAGCTTGGTCTTCGTCTCTGGCGCGCTCGCCGTGCCCATGATCGAAAGCACGCCCATCGAGGCACCCGCCTTCGCGAATCCGGCCGAGGCCCTCGCCCCGTATACCCTGACGACCCTCTTGGAGGGGTCTGCCAAGGGCGTCGGACAGATCTTCCTGCAAGACAACTACATCACCGGAGCGCTGATCCTCGTGGGTATCGCGCTCAATACCCGCATCGGCGCCCTGATGGCGCTGATCGCCTGCGTTCTATCGACGGTGGTGGCCATGGGCTTCGGCTACCCGGAGGAGAACATCCACGCCGGTCTTTACACCTACAACGGCGTGCTCACCGCCATCGCTCTCGGAGGCCTGTTTTTCGTGCTGACCTGGAGATCACTGCTGTTCACCTTGCTGGCTGTGTTGTTGACGTTCGAGGTGACGGCCGGTCTGGCGACTATACTCACGCAGGTCGGGCTTCCGGTGTACACGTTGTCGTTTGTCCTCGTCTCCTGGGTCTTGATGGCCGCCGGTCAATCGCTGCACACCCTCCGGTACGTGATGCCGGCCGATGCGACGACCCCCGAGGAGGTCCTGGCGAAGTTCGGAGACTCGCGACGGACATAGGCGCAGGCTCCGGCCGATGACCAGAATCCCCCTACCCATCATCGCCATGCTCCTGCTCGGACTTGCCGCGTGCAAATCGTCGACCAGCACCCAAATTTCGCAGAGCTTCCGAAATCCGGGTTTCGAAGAGACCGTCTTCAAGGAGCTGTTCGTCATCGGAGTTGCGGAGGATCAAGAGGGACGAATGGCTTTCGAGGATGCGTTCGTGGCCGCGATCGTGAACAAGGGAGGCGGAGCCCAAGCGAGCTGGAGCATCCTGCCCGAGAGCACGCTCTTGTCTGAAGAACGGATCCGAAGCGCGGTTGAAAGCAACGAGTTCGACGGAGTTCTGATCACGCGGCTGCTGAGTGTCGACCAGAAGACCACCAAGTACACTCCACCGAGGAAGTACAATCGAGGAAGGATGAGGTTGGGCTTCGTCCCCGCTGGACCTTCGTGGGGCATGGGCTGGGGCGGTTTCCATAACTTTTACGCGGTCTCGTTCACCGAGGTGCACCAACCGGGCTACTTCGACACCAGCAAGACGTTCCGGCTGGAGACCAACCTTTATTCGGCGGCCACGCAGGACCTCGTCTGGACGGCGCAATCGAAAACGGTCGACCCGAAATCCGTTCCTGACCTCCTCGCATCGATGACGGCCGCAGTCGCGAAGCAGCTTCGGAAAGAGAGGCTCATCCCGTAGGCACCCTCGAGCCGAGCGAATATCTGCCCTCCGTCGACTGCGAGTCGGGTACCATCGCACACAGAGACTGCCATGCGCTGGATCATCATACTCGCCCTCGCGGTGCTCGTGGCGCCCGCATTGGGCTGCAGCAGGTCGGCCAAGCCGACGCTGATGGCGAACATGACCAAGAAGACGGAGATCCCCGTCTCGCAGCTCCGCGCGATCGAAGGTGAGCCGGTCGGCCGTCCCACCTCCCGCGCAAGATCTCGCATCGCTGGTCCCCCCGAAGCAGATGGGCACTCTCAGCGCCTTTCAAAGCATGCAGGAAACCCGGGGGACATGAACGACCGGGTAACCACCCTCACCCAACAAGCAACGGTAGAGGCCCGGTGGCAGGCCGGGTATCTCATCACGTCGCTTTTCGACGACGACATACACGAAGACATCGAGACGGTCGTCGATCCGCTTCGCGCGATGACTGGGTTCCTCCGTGGCCCGGGTGGACCGGCTACTCGGCCGTGACCCTGACGCACAGCCGCTCGGACCGCCGGAGCTGGTTCCCGAAACACCGGAGCCCGACTCATGACTCGCCCCCTTCGTGCCCGCGTCAGCGGTTACTATGCCGGCCCGGTGTCGCGTTTGCTCGCCTACGTCATCGACATGTTCGTCGCGTCCACCGGCTTTGGATTGATCGCTGCGCTTGTAGTGGGGTCGATCAACACCGTCTTCAGAATTGAGCTCGAATGGGACTGGCAGGCCGGTGTCCTCGGCTTGCTTGCCTTCTCCGTCTGGCTGTTTCTCTACCTCTCGATTGGCATTTCGATCACGGGTAGGACGCTCGGCACGAGCGTCCTGGGCATCAAGGTGGTGAGTAGAGAGGGCCGGCCTGTCAGCCCCGGTCGGGCCGCCGTTCGCGTCTTGGTCCTGCCTGTCAGTATCACGACCGTGGTCGGTGTGTTGGGAATCATCCTCGACCGTAAACAGCGCGCGCTGCACGACTTGGTCGCGAAGACCGCGGTCGTGTACGACTGGGGCGACCGGCCCGCCGAGCTACCAGCACCGCTCAGCAAATGGTTGGCCGAACACGGTGTCGATGATGGTTCGACGTCACGAACGGTCCCGTGACTCATTCAGCGCCTGATTTCCGCAGAATCGATCCATGCTTGCCTTGGGGTCGATTACTCTTTAGAAGACAGCGCAGCATAGGGAACACCCGAAGCAAATGAAGAATCTCATCATCGCGGCAGCCGTTCTCGCTGCGCTCGTCTCGCTTGGCTGCAAGAAGAAAAAGACTGCCCCGCCGCCTCCGGAGCTTGCCGTCACCCTGATCGACCGTGGCGACGCGCCGTTGGCGCCATTGCGCTACGCGATCGCACCCGGCACCGTCGTCCACTCGAACCTCGAGATCCGCGATCTGGAACCGACATCTGAGCGAACGGAGAAATCGCGGAACGCATTTGGGGTGCTGCCCGGGTTCAGGCTTCTGTTCCGCGCTGGGCCGACGGTATCTCTGCCAAATGGCGCGCGCTACGTCCTGCGGATCTCCAAGGTCGAGTCGATCCTCCCGGACGGCGTAACGGAGCGCGAAGCGGCGGAGGTGGAGAGAGGCGTGCAGGCCCTTCGCGGGATGCGCGGGCGATTCGACATCGATGAGCAGGGCATCGTCGTCGACGCGGATGTTCCCTGGTCGGAGGGTCAACAGCGACTTCACCCGCGTGTCGTAATCACCATTGCTAACGTTCGTTCCGCCATCGCGACCATTCCGGTGCCGAGGGAGCCCGTCGGGATCGGTGCTGTCTGGGAGGTTCGGCGCCCGTTGCGGATCTGGAGCGCCCGCGTGACCCAAGTGACTCGCTACGAGCTGACCGACCGGCTGGGCGATCGATTCCGGGTTGCGGTGACGGTCGATCAGACGGCGGCGCCCCAGGTCGCAGACCTCAATCCGCAGCTCGAGATGCACGTGCGCAGCTATGAGTTGCACGGACAAGGTCATGCCCTGGCCGACCTGAGCCTTCCGCTCGCACTCGAGGCATCGCTCGAATCGAGCTCGTCCGCCGACATCGCGTTGGTCACCCGGGAAGCGACGGAGCCGCTCACGTCATCACGCCGGACGGTGCTGCGTCTGGTTTCGAAGAGCGAAAGGTGAGGTTCGTGTTTCAAAAGCTCATGCTCGGCGCGTTGTTGTTGGCGACCGCTGCCTGCCAACCCAAGTTTGCGCCTCAGACGGTTCAGGTTCCCGAACCGCAGCGGCCGCAGCGTGTCCTGCCAACCATCCGAGTCTTGGACGCTGGGATGACACCGCACGTTCCCGTTCGCTACAGGGTCCCGTCCGGAACGACCGAAACTCTCTACCTCGAGCTCGCCCGCGCTCAGGCGATGCGGACTGGCGAGCACGGAGCGCAGAACGCCATCCCACCGATTCAGCTCCAAGTTGAGATAGGGCCTACCGAGCCGACACCTGAAGGTTTCATTCGCCAACAGGTGAAGATCACCCAGTTGCGAATCTCGAACATGGCCGAAAAGATGAGCCCAGCCAAACGCGAGCAGATGGAGAAGGTGCTGGCACCGCTCTTGAACGTTCAGGGCTGGAGCGAGATGGATATTCAAGGCCGAGTGCGCCGGAGCGAGTTCCAGGGATTGAAGGAATTGCCACCGAACCTGCTATCGATGCTGGCCAATGTTCGAACCGCCTTGCTCGCCGTGCCGTTCCCCGACGAGCCACTTGGAGCGCAGGGACGCTGGGAGGTAGAGCGAAGATTGCAATTCGCCGGTATTTGGGCCAACCAGGTGGTGACCTATCTCATCGAGAAGATGGAGAGGAACCAGCTTCAACTCCGGATTACGGTGCGCCAAACCGCATCCCCGCAACCTTATGGCAACGGTCGCCTCGAGGCGTACCAGGCCTCCGTGATCGGCACCGCAACAGTGCGGCTGAACGACTTCACGTCCTACTCGGAGGCGGAAGCCACGTCGCAGATGCGCATCGTGGAGCAGACGACGACTGGACCTCACCTGCTGCGCATCAACACACGAACGGAGGTCCGGCTCTACCCGGCCGAGGCCTCGAACGAGTTTGGAGCTGCGCCGCCCGAGCAAGAGCCAGACGATCCGGGAGACGGGAATCTGATCAGAGATCCGGATGAGCAGCAACCTGAGTCGCGGTGAGTTTAGGATTCGACGAAGGGCTGGCGGACCGAAGGTAACCTTGGTTCGGGAGTCCGCCGACATCGCCGGGCCGTAGCTTGGTTAGGTGGGTTCGGGCGAAGCGTCCTCAGTTGTCCAAACGCAAAAACAATGCGAGCGCCGCCACCACGAGCGCGATTCCGCCACCGTAGCTCAGTAGGTCGCTCGCCGCCGCCGCGCCGTCGGCCGCTTCGCCGAGAAACACGACGGCCAGCGCGGCGACGATGAGACCGATGATCTTGTCTTTGAGGTCCTTCAGAGTATCGATCTTCAAACGAAAGGGCAGCTCGATATCCCTTTCGCCGATGAAGAGCTTGTAGATGCCCACGGCGGCGATGTAGGCCACCGTTGCAACCAGAAACAGCTCGATGATCTCGATGGCCGCGAGAGATACGGCCTTGGCGGCTTTCGGAGAGAAATCCCCCATACGCAGCGCTTGCACCCCCTCGGTTACAATCCGACCCATCCCCATCGTGACGACCCCCGCGGCGAGGAAGACACATCCAATCACTGGCAGGACCAAAATGAATCGACAAGCGACGAGGAAACGCATCATGCTTCTCTCCGAAATGATTGGTTGGACACGTAGGAATGCCTGAAGACCCTTGCGCAGGGGACGTCCGCGCTGAAGCCTACCGCAGAATCTGCGCCGACTCAGCCGCTGGTTTGTCGAATACGAAACAAGGCATCGTGCTCTGGCTGACCGGCGCTGGAATTTCGGCCGAAAGCGGGATCCCCACGTTTCGCGGCGAGGAAGGCTATTGGCGCGTGGGCTCGCGCAACTATCAGCCTGCTCAGATGGCGACCCGCGCGGCGTTTCGGGAGATGCCGGGGGAAGTCTGGGCTTGGTATCTTTATCGGCGGGGCGTTTGCCGCGCTGCAAAGCCAAACGCCGCTCATCGCGCGCTCGCGGGAGCCGAACGGCGGGGCGGTGATCGCTTCCTCTTGGTCACCCAAAACGTCGACGGCCTACACCTGCGCGCCGGAAACACCTTGGACCGCACGTACCAGATTCACGGCAACATCGACTTCATGCGGTGCTCGAAAGAGTGCCTCCCTTCACCGATCCCGGTGCCGGAAGATCTCGACCTCGCCTGGGACAAGGGCCGAGGCCTGACGAGGCGGGAGCTAGAGGCGTTGAGTTGCCCGTCCTGCGGCACCCTCGGACGGCCTCACGTCCTTTGGTTCGATGAGCACTACGACGAAGCGAACTTTCGTTTTCACAGCTCCATCGACGCTGTGGGGCGGGCTTCGCTGGTAATCGTCGTGGGCACCACCGGCGCCACGTCGTTGCCGATGCAGATCGGCTCGATCGCAGCGCAACGCGGGGTCCCGATGATCGTCGTCAACGCGGAGCCGAACCCATTCAGCGCGCTCGTCGAACGCTCCGGCAACGGAGCATTTCTCATCGGAACCGCAAGCGCCTGGGTGCCAAAGATCGCGAACGCCCTGCCCTGGCGCTGATGCGACTTGCCTCGCTCGGGCTTCGGGGATACCTACGGAGGCATGGCACGACTTCCTATCTGGGTCCTGTGTTTGGGCCTCCTGGCTTCATGCGCCAAAGAAACCGAATCCGCCCGCTACCCGGATCGCCCCGCCGGGCAGTGCAGTCGCGCGGCCGGCGCAACCTGCGAGCCAGGGTTCGTATGTCACTATGCGGAGGCGGCGCAGTGTGGCGAATCGGGGGCGCAGGGCGCGTGCTTCGCGATGCCGTCGACCTGTACCAAGGACTACAGCCCGATCTGCGGCTGCGATGGACGGACTTACGTGAACATCTGCGTGGCGCACTCGTATGGCGTGTCACCGCGACACGCGGGTCAGTGCCCCGTGTCGGCGACGCCGGGCGCCGCGGCTGCGTCGACGGGGACGTGCGGCCCGGGTGGCGCCGTCGCCTCCTGTCCAACCGGCTTGTTCTGTCACTACACCGAGGCGCAGTATTGCGGCGAGGCGTCGGGCCCAGGCGCCTGTACCACGCAACCCACCGTCTGCACCAAGGAATGGGCGCCGGTCTGCGGCTGTGACGGGCGAAACTACAGCAACGACTGCGTCGCGCATTCTCACGGCGTTTCGATCCGGCACCGGGGTCTGTGTCAGGACGCGGCGGAGGCGGCTGCGGGAGCGGTGGGCGCAACGTGTGGGGTCCAAGGACTTGCTCCGTGCGCAACGGGCCTCTTCTGCCAGTACCCGGCAGCCCAATGCGGGGCCGAGGGCAAGCCTGGAACGTGTCAGTCCCGCCCACAGGCGTGCACGGCAGACTACAATCCGGTCTGCGGCTGTGACGGCAAGACCTACGCCAACGGATGCTCGGCCCACGCGGCAGGGGTGTCGGTAAAACAGGACGGCGCCTGCCCCTAGTCGCGGGTACCGGCGCTGGCGGATCAACTCAAGCGGGCTGCACAGAGCGTGGTCTTGAACATCGCTGAAGCGCGGGGCAGCGATGCGGGCAATGCGCGGGCGCGGTTCTCAACCGCTCGTGGGTCTGCGAAGGAAGTCCGCAGGGCGTTGAACGTCGCGAGCGACTGGGGATACATCGAGGCGCGGATGGCGAGCCGCCTCGATGAGAGCCTCGAGTAGGCCTGTGCGATCACCTGGTGCCTCGGCCGGAGGCTCTAGACGCAGGGACGGATGCAGGGCGACGGCGGAGCGCGATGCAGGGTGGAGTCGCCGTCGCGAATGACAATCGGCAAGACAGCAACCCGCGCCGATTGGCGTGAGCGTCGAGGCGAGGCTTGCCTGGCCTCAGGCCCCCAGCCCAAACGGCCAGCTCTGCAAGCCGAGCCGTTCGCGGAGCCCCCGCGTCGTGTTCCGCCGCGGCTCGGGACGCCCTTCCCAGAACACAGTTGCTGGCACTAAGCACGCGGCGCGCTGCTCGACCTTATCGAGTGTCTTGAGCGAGGTGAAGCATGTCTTGAAAACTGTCCTCGGACGGCGGGCCTTCCGAGAACTGGTACTGCTCGACGCGGCCCGGGCTCACCGCTGCGATCGTCGACGAGACCGTGCCGTATACCGGGGTCTCTACGCAGATCGCTTGCAGTCGTCGCGCGACTTCCTGATCGAATGGTGCTCCAGGGGGAAGCGGTGGAATCGTAGAAGGATCGGGCAGCGAGCGGTCCGAAAGTAGCCGCGCGAGCTCCGCTTGGACCCGCGGCCAGGGACCCGAGGGGATGGACAGGACTCGCGAGCGGACCGCATCGGCCTTCGGAAACTCTGGCGACCCCAAGCGGTCGTTGCAAAGGACGTGAACGCCCGGACCGAGCATCTCGATCTCGACTTCGCGCGCGCCTCTTCTCCCGTAGGCAACGCCGAGCTGTTCCCCGTCGCCGAAGATCAGATTGAACTCGTTGTAGGCTCCGGGATTCAGACGCCGCAGGTAGCTCTTCGCGCCTTGAAACGACCCCGTCCCGAGGGCTTCGACCACGAGCTCGCCGCGCGATCGAAGCGCTTCGTTTCGGGCGCCGAATCTGCGCTGGTTGGTCAACCCCAGATAGAGGCCGTCGCCGGTCAGCCCAAACCAGGTTCCGCCTTCCCGTTCGTCACGGCCACCGACGATGAGCGGTTCGGGGCGTAGCACCGTGGGACCAGAAGCGGGGCGATCGTAGAACTCGTCTCGGTTCGACGCGATGACCGTCGAGCACCAATCGTCCATCTGGTGACGAACGATGATCGTGCACATCGCTCAATCCTTCCGCGTCGCGATGGCAAGTCGCTCGGAGATGAAGTTGCGAGCTGGACTGGCGATCGAGCTCGTGAGCTTCTGCCAGCCGTATGAATCCTCGTCGTAGAGAACTCCCCATGCCGGGCCGAGGAGAGCGGCCAACTCATGGGGCGCGAAGGCGGCCTTGAGAGGCTCCCCGCCTGCTGCGTACAAAACGGGGATCACCGTGCGTCCGAGCGCTCCGAATGGGAGCGCGCCGGGCACCCGATACGTGATCGCAAGCTGACTCCCCGGAGCGGCGAGTGACGTCACCTGTTCGAGCGAATCGTGGATGGCCGCAAGCGGCAGATACATGGTCACGCCTTCCCAGATCCAAACACTCGGTGAATCGGAACGAAAACCTGCCCGCCGGAGACCGTCCGAGAAGCGCTCTTTCTCAAAATCCACGGCGATGTACCGCAGTGCGCCGGGGGGGATCCTCCCATCGACACGGCTCCGTTTGTAGGTCTGCGTAGCGGGATGGTCTACTTCGAACACGACCCCGTGCTTTAGCTCCGGAAGCCGCCAAGCGCGCGCATCGAGCCCGGCGCCTAGAATGACGAGCTGATCGATTCCCGAGCGCAGCGCCTCGAGGATCTGGACATCGATCGCCTTCGTTCGGAGCACGATGTGATCGACGAGCCCGAACGTCGTGGCACGGACGGCGTTCCGATAGAAACCAGCGAAGCCGCCTAGGGCCGCGGGAGCTGCTGCCAAGCGCGCTAGCCAGAACGGCAGGAGCTCATGCGCCAGGGGATCGATCTCCTCGCCGTCAACGCCGAGCCCGCGAGCAAACGAAACCAAAAAGGAGGTACCGCTTGGTGAACTGTCGCGCATCGCTCAGCTCCAGGCCTCGATGAGAGCCTTGCTGCTTCGGCGGGCCAGCGCGCGCACACTGGTCGCTTCCGCGGCCGAACCTCGGTCGGTCTCCAGATGGTGCTCCAAGACCACGGCGTCGCCACCAATGACCCCAACGCGCTTGGTCCGCACCGTCACACGCTCGCCGGGCATGACCGCGCTACGAAAATAAACCTGCTCGGCCACGGGACGTAGCAGCACGGGATCGAGCTTCGCGCGAACCATCCGACGACTGGTCGCTTCATCGCACCAGTCGATGTACGCCGGGTGATTGGCATGCGCGAGTGGATCGGACCAGGTCTGCCACATGTCGAAGACGAGCTCGCTCTCGCTCCCGGGGAGCGGCTCGAACGAGGGCATCCTCACGGACGGCTCGAGATCGATTTCTGGAAACGCTGCTGCAGTCTGCAGCGAGCCCTGTTTCGGCCTGAGCGTCTCGCCATCGACGTGAACCCACTCCTGGGTCGCAGCCGCGACCAGCCGCCCTGCACTTCGAACGCGCACCTCCCGCGTGGAAAGCGTCCTGCGCCGGAGACTCGACACCCAGGTTTGCGCGTCGAGCACGTCACCGTACGAAGTCTCGGCCTCGTGCAGAAGGGTCATCTTGTAGACGATGAACGCGACCTTCTCTGCGCGGAAACGCGACGGGGGCCAGCCGGCATGGACCGACGCAAGCGTCGCGGCATCTTGGCAGAGGCGCCACATATCCCCCGCCCGTGGAACCTCCCGCGCGGTGAACGCGTTGCGAGGCAAGGTCAGGGGGAAGTCCCAAACCGCGTTCGTCACGGGCTGCAAATAGCATCTCCGACCGTTTGTGCGACCGCTCGATTCAGCCTGCTGCGACTGGGCGAGATTGGCGGCACCACTGGCTCCAAGATCCCACGTACAGCTGCGCACCGGTCAACCCGCATGCCTCCATGGCCAAGAGGAGATGACAGGCGGTCACCCCGGAACCGCAGTAGCAAACGACTCGCTCAGATGACACCTGACCGAGGATCGCTTCGTAGCGCGTGCGCAGCGTCTCAAGCGATGCGAACGCACCCTGAGCGTCGAGCTGCGACTGCCAGTAGAGGTTGTGCGCCCCCGGGATGTGCCCCGGCACGGGATCCAGAGGCTCAGACGTTCCCTCATAACGCTCCGGAGCCCTGGCATCGATCACGCGCCAATTCGAGTCGGCACGAACACGCTCAACGAACGCAGCATCCACAGTCGGCCAAGCACGAACGCTGCTCGGGTATGGGCCTAGCGTGTCGGCGCGCCGGTGACCCTTCTCGGTCGCCAAGCCGGCCGCGAGCAAGGCCTGCCAACCGCCATCCACCACGGCAACGGACCTGTGACCGATGGCGCGAAGCATCCACCAGGCCCGCGCGGCGGCCATCCCTCCGCCGGCCGCGTCATACGCGATGACCGGAGTCGAAGGGGAAATACCCCAGTCACCGAGGCGCGCGAGCCATAGGTCGATCGGCGGAAGCGGATGGCGGCCCCCGAGGATCGGATCTCCCGCCTCGGCGAGATCGGTTTCGAGATCCACCCGCACCGCGCCCCAGAGGTGGGCGCTCTGGTATGCGTCGGCCGCACCAGGGCCCTCGCGAACATCCAGAAAGGCCGCCAGACCCAACCAGGGCGCTACCTGCGTAGCGGCGATGAGCGGTGTCGAAATCATCCAATCGGGCACTATAGCGCACAGTGTAAGTAAAGTGTCTAGTCACACTTGACACTTGCTCCATGCGCCGGCATGCTGAGCTTGGATGGACGCTAAGCACCGGCGCCGGGCGGGGCGATTTGATGCGGCTGCATCGCTTGCGATGCGGGCCCTGCCCAAGAGGGCGGCGCCGTGGATCGAGCAGGCCCGGCTCGACGCAACAACGATCATCGGCCGAGCCAGCGGCCGAACGCCGACGCCAGTGCTCAACGAGATGCAAGCACCGACGCCGCTGAGCGAGGTGGATCCGCTCGACTTGTTGCCGCGGGGCATCGCCGACAAGGTGAGAGCTGCGCGGCGGGACGTGCGAATGCTCCGCAACCGGTTGATCTTGGGCAAGACCCCGCCACCGCTGATCGAGCGTCCGCGAACCAGCGTTGGGTCGGTGGTCTCGCTGCCACACAAGTCTCCGAACATGACGCGACCCGTGAAGGTCGTGAAGGTCGTTCGCGAAACCGAGGATGCGGTTTCCATCTATCTGTCCGAGGTGGACGGCACGGCTCTGAAGTTTCGACCCGGCCAGTTCCTCAGTGTCGACGTCACGGTCAACGGTGAGCGCTTGCGACGCGCCTATTCCCTGGCCAGCGCCTGTCTCCCGGGTGTTCCGGTGCACGTGACCGTCAAGCGCATCGAGCACGGACGCGTGAGCAACCACTTGAACGACACGATCCGCGAAGGCGACGAGCTCGCGGTCTTGGGTCCCTCGGGTAACTTCACCGTGGAAGCCCGCTCCGTGAACGAACGTCACCTGGTGATGATCGCCGGCGGAAGCGGTATCACCCCGATCATGAGCATTTTGGAGACAGTGCTTCGCTTGGAGAGCGCAAGCCGGGTGACGCTGATCTACGGAAACCGCGGTTGGGACGACGTGATTTTCAGAGATCGACTGGATGCGCTCTGCGACGAGTTTGGCCAACGCTTGACCGTCGATCACGTGCTCGAACGGCCGCCTGCGGCATGGTCGGCAGGTCGTGGCCTTCTGACGGGCGAGGTTCTTCAGTCGCGCCTCGACGCGCTGAGCATCCGGGACGATGGGCTCAAACGCTACTTCCTATGCGGACCGACGCCCATGATGGAGGCGGCGCAACACGCTCTGCGCCAACTGGGGGTGGACGCCAATCGCATCGCTCAGGAGCGTTTCACCCGCCCCGAGGAGCGCTCCGCTGCTGCGGGGAGCCTCAAGACCGAGCTCGTGCTGATTTGCAGGGCCGGCCACGACCATGGCGTCCAAGTCGAGCCGGGCCAGACGATCCTCGAAGCCGCGCTTGCTGCTGGCATCGACATGCCATTTTCCTGTGCCATGGGCGGGTGCGGCGCCTGCCGCGTCCTGCGTGCTGGCGGTGAGATTCAAATGGAGGAGCCCAACTGCCTCAGCCGCGCGGAGCGAGAGCAAGGCTACGTGCTGACCTGCGTAGGCCGCCCGCTGACACAGAGCAGAATCGAGGTCGAGGGAACATGAGGGCAACCGCAGAGACCCTGCCCGCCGATGAAGCGCGCTGGTGCTATCGAATGAAGGATCTGTGCGAGGCCACCGGCCTGCCCCGCCAAGCGATCCACTTCTACATCCAGCAAGGGCTGCTGCCCCCGGGTCGGAAGACGGGGCGCAACATGGCCTGGTACGCCGACGAGCACCTGGAGCGCCTCCGCTTGATCAAGAAGCTCCAGCATGAGCGGTTCCTGCCGCTCAAGGCGATCAAGGCGTTGTTCAACGATGAGGAGGGCGTGTTTTCACCGCGCCAGCACGCTTTTTTGGCGGGCGTCAAAGAACGGCTCGCCGATTCGCTCAAGACCAGCGAGGACAGACGCCCGACGCTCACGCCATCGGAGATCGCAGCTCAAACCGGTGTTGACGCCGAGGATGTCGTGCGCGCCTACGAGCTCGGCTTGGTTGGCGGCGCAGAATCGAACGGTTCGCTGCGGATCGCGGCCGCCGACGTCTGGATTTTCGAGGAGTTCGGCAAGGTCCGAGCAGCGGGCTTCACCCCGGATCTCGGATTTCGAGTCGAGGACATGGCGCTCTATCAAGACGCCATCACCAAGCTCCTCAACGAGGAGGTGCGCTTGGTTTCTTCGCTGCTTTCGGAGCTACCTCCCGAAAGAGTCGCTATCATGATCGAGGAAGTCGTTCCCATCCTCGACCGTTACATCATGCGTTTACATTCCACGAAGATCCGCGAGTTCTTCGCCGATGTGCTGTAAGGAAGGACCTGGCCATGCTCAGTGACAAAGTGCTCGACCATCTGCCCCATGAGATTCGCCGCCGCCTCGAGCCCTACGTCGAAGCGGTGCAGCTGATGACCCAAACCAGCAACGCCAAGGTATTGCGTTCGATGGCGCCGTCGGGCGTGCGTGGCTTGATTCTTCAACGGGGAAAGCAAGGTGTCCCAACCACGATGCCTTCGCACCATCGAGTGTATTTCGACTGGACGTACCCGAATGATCAGCCGGAGATGCGCGAGCTCTATACCCGCGCCAAAGAGCAGCAGTGGAACGGCGACGACCTCCCCTGGGACATCGATGTCGACCCGGAGAATCCCGAGAGGCCGATCATCCCTCGCCAGTTCATGGACTTCGAAGCCTTGCGCGGCAAAGGGATTCGCTTGACGAACCTCGAGGAGCGTCGCCTCAATTCAAGCGTTGCCTCCTGGATGCTCAGTCAGTTTCTGCACGGCGAGCAGGGGGCGTTATTTGCGGCGGCTCAGGTGACGGAAGCAGTCCAGTTCTTCGACGGGAAGCTCTATGGCGCGACGCAGGTCGTGGACGAGGGCCGCCACGTGGAGGTGTTCCACCGATACCTCGATTCGAAATTGAACAAGCTCTACCAGATCAACGACAACCTGTTCGTCATCATCGATGCCCTGATCCAGGACTCGCGCTGGGACGTGAAATTCTTGGGCATGCAGATCATGGTCGAAGGCCTGGCCCTCGGCGCGTTTGGAACCCTGTATCAGATGACTCAGGAGCCCATGCTCAAGCAGCTTTTGAAGATGGTCATTCAAGACGAGGCGCGGCACGTGCACTATGGTGTCCTGGCCCTACGTGACCACTTCCGCGATGAGCTCAGCGACGCTGAGCGGCGCGAGCGCGAGGATTGGGCCTTCGAGGTCGCGATCCTCATGCGCAATCGTTTCCTGTCCTTCGAAGTCTACGAAGAGTGGTTCGAGCACAAGTTGACGCGCAAGGAATGGGCTCAATTCGTCACGGATTCGCCCGGATTTGCGATCTTCCGCCAAGTGATGTTCAAGCGCCTCGTTCCCAACCTTCGAGAAATCGGCCTGTTGAGCGACAGGATCAAGCCGCATTACGACCGGGCTGGTCTGATGAAGTACTTCGACGGCGCATCGGCCACCCAACTCAGCGGCGACAAGTTGCTCGCCGACCTCGACGCTGCCTAGCCGGCCACGACTATGAGCAACGCATCGGCGTCGACTTGGTCTCCCAAGAAAACGCTCACCTGCACCACGGTGCCATCTTGCGGCGCAGTAACCGAGTGCTCCATCTTCATGGCCTCCATGATCAGAAGCACCTGACCCGCCTGCACGGTGTCGCCCTCGGCGACCCGCAGCTCGATGACTTTGCCGGGCATCGGTGCGATGCATCCCCCAATCGGAATCGCTCGAGACTTATCCGGGAAGCGAGGCTTGTGCAATAGGCCGATGCTAAACTGGGATGTGTGAACATACGTGCGCTCCCCATCGAAGGAGATCCGGGCGTGCCACCGGTGCGGCCCCTCCTCGAGAGTCAGCCTGGGCGGTGCCCAAGAGACCACTCGCACGTCGCGCTCTTCGCCTCCGGCCCAGACGGTGAACCGATTGCCGCCTAGGTGTCGGTAGTCGACGCGAACATCGTTGTCACCGATGTGATATTCGACGGTTTGCGGACTGTGATAGTTGTTGCGCCAGCCTGACGGAACCCCGGGGAGCAGAACGCGCTCGCGGTCTCGTTGCTGCTGTTCCGCAAGGGCCCCCGCGATGGCCGCGCGCCGCTGGTCAGACGCGACGTCAGTTTCAGGTGCAGGATCTTGCAGGTACCGATCGATGAAGTGCGTGTCGATCTCCCCCGCGATGAACGCCGGATGGTCGAGAACGCGGAGCAAGAAGTCGCGATTGGTGGTCACTCCTTGAACGCTGAGCGAGCGCAGCGCCCGGCGCATCCGCTGCAGCGCGAGCGGGCGAGTCTGCCCCGAGGTGATGATTTTCGCGAGCATCGGATCGTAGTAGATGCTGACCTCGCTTCCGGCTTCGACGCCGCCATCGACCCGGAGCCCTTCTGCGGGCGGCAGGTCCCAGTCCACCACCCTCCCACTCTGTGGAAGGAAACCAGCGGCCGGATCTTCGGCATATAGGCGAACCTCGACGGCTGCCCCTTCGAAGCGAACGGTTTCCTGTGAGACGCGGAGCGGCTCCCCTCGCGCGATAAGGATCTGCTCTTCGACGAGATCCAGACCCGTCACGAGCTCGGTGACCGGGTGCTCGACCTGCAACCGAGTATTGACCTCCAGGAAGTAGAAGCTCCGATCCGGGGCGAGGATGAACTCCACCGTTCCGGCGTTCTGATAGCCGATCGCCTTCCCGCAGCGGGCCGCCGCCTCACCCATCTGTCTCCGAAGCGTCGCATCGAGCGCGGGTGAGGGAGTCTCTTCGATGATCTTCTGGTGTCGCCGTTGGATCGAGCACTCCCGCTCGTTCAGGTGGATCAAGTTGCCGTGGCTGTCTCCGAGAATCTGGATTTCGACGTGACGCGGGTCCTCGATGTACTTCTCCACCAACAAGGTGCCGTCGCCAAAGGAGCTCTGTCCCTCGCGCGAGGCAGATGCGATTGCGTCCGGTAGCTCGGAGGGGGCGCGGACGAGCTTCATGCCCTTGCCACCACCACCTGCGCTGGCTTTGAGCAGTACCGGGAAACCGATCTTGATCGCCTCGTTCGCGAGGATCTTCGGGTCTTGGCTAGCGCCGTCGTAACCAGGAATGACGGGAACGCCGGCCTTCACGGCCAGCGCCTTGGCATCGCGCTTCGACCCCATGGAGCGGATGGCGTCGGGCGTAGGCCCGATGAAGATCACGCCTGCCTCACCGCAGGCGTCGGCGAAGGCAGCGTTCTCGGCTAGGAACCCGTACCCGGGATGAATGGCGTCGCTCTTCGTCAACGCCGCGGCTTCGAGAATCCTATCGATTCGAAGATAGCTTTCGGCGCTCGGTGCGGGGCCCAGGCGAATCGCCTCATCGGCCTCTGCAACGAACGGCATGTCTGCATCCGCATCGGAATAGACCGCCACGGTGGCAATGCCCATCTTCCGGCACGTCCTCATGATCCGACGGGCAATTTCGCCACGATTGGCCACGAGGATCTTCTCGATCGTAGCGCTCAACGCCCGCTTGCTCCTAGTGGCGAAACACGCCCCATGATGTGGTCCCCTCGACGGGAGCGTTGTAAGCGGCCGACAGAGCGATCGCGATGACCGTGCGCGTGTCGCGAGGATCGATGATTCCATCGTCCCAGACGCGCGCGGTCGCGTAGAGCGCGGTTGATTGATCCTCGATTTGTTTTTCGGTCATCATTTTGGCGATGTCGAGCATCTTCTCATCGACCTCGACGCCTTTCTTGGCCGCTGCGTCGCGCTGAATGATGTCCAGCACACCCGCCAGTTGTTTGCCGCCCATGACGGCGATTTTGTGGTTCGGCCAAGTGAAGAGAAACCGCGGATTATACGATCTTCCATTCATCGCGTAGTTGCCGGCGCCGTAGCTCGAGCCGGTCATGATCGTGATCGCGGGAACGGTGCTATTGGACACGGCGTTGATCATCTTCGCGCCGTTCTTGATGATGCCATCCTGCTCGTACTGTTTTCCAACCATGAAACCGGTCGTATTCTGAAGGAATACGAGCGGGACGTCGCTGCTGTTGCAGAGCTGAATGAACTGAGCACCCTTGTTCGCGCTCTCGCTGAAGATCGTCCCATTGTTCGCGATGATCCCGACGGGGAAGCCGTGGATGTGAGCCCAACCGCAGAGCATGGTCCTGCCATACAGTGGTTTGAATTCACTGAAGCGGGAGCCGTCGACGATGCGAGCGACGATCTCGCGTTGGTCGAACGGAACGCGCACGTCGGAGGATGCGATCCCCAAGAGCTCCTCGGTATCATGGACCGGCGGTTCGACGGGGCGGGGTCGCAGCCTGCCGTGCTTCTTCCACTCCAGATGGGCCACGATCTCCCGGCCGAGCCGAATCGCATCCATTTCGTCTTCCGCGAGATAGTCGGAGACTCCGCTGATGCTGGAGTGCATTTCGGCGCCGCCCAGCTCTTCATGGTCCGTCTCTTCGCCGGTGGCCATTTTCACCAATGGGGGGCCGGCGAGGTAGACTTGTGCCTGCTCTTTCACCATCACGACGTAGTCGCTCATGCCGGGCATGTACGCGCCGCCAGCGGTGGAGCTTCCAAAGACGAGACAAATCGTCGGAATCTTCTGCTCGGAGCGCCGGGTCAGGTGACGAAAACCCGCGCCTCCGGGAACGAAAATCTTGTCCTGGTTTGGCAGGTCGGCGCCCGCGGACTCGATCAAGCTGATGCCAGGCAAGCGATTCTGCTCGCAGATCTCCGCGAGCCTACCGGTCTTCAACATGCTGATTGGCGTGACTGCACCACCCTTCACCGTCGCCTCGCTCGCGAAGATGCCGCATTCCACGCCGCTGACGAGACCGACGCCTCCGACCACCGATGAGCCGCTCACCTCGCCCTTCATCCCGTGGCCCGCCAGAGCTGCGATCTCCAAGAAGAAGCTGTCGCGATCGAGGAGCAACTCGATGCGTTGGCGCGGCAGGATTCGGCCGCGGCCCAGATGTCGGGCCACGTACTTCTCGCCGCCCCCGGCGTTGGCCTTTGCCAGCGCCGTGTGCATCACTGCCAGCGCCGCGAGCGCGTCATCTCGATTGGCTCGATACGCCCCGGACTTCGTATCCACCTTCGAACGCAGCACCGGGTAACGCTGTTCGGCCATGCCGTCCAATCCTAGATGCTGCTCGGCGCCCCGGGCAACCAGAAAATGAATGAGTGTTCAATCACCCCAATCGGGTTGGAATTACATGGTATTTTTCGAGGCATGGACTGGAGGACGCCGATCGCGCCAAGGGCGTGCGCGCTCGAGTTGAGCGGCGAGGGAGAACATCAAGGATTCCTGCTCAGGACGCCCGGTGAACATCGTTCCGATTGGGAGCGAATCGGCGTTCCAATACAAGGGCACCGACATCGAGGGCTGTCCGGTGAAGTTGGCGACGGGCGTGAACGGCACGAACGAAAAGGTGCTTTGAGCCGCCTGATCGATGAGCTTCGTGCTGGCCAACGGGGCATCCCAACCGAGCGCGGCGACGACTCTCTGCGCGACGAGCTCCGCTCCGTGTGGATTGAGCTCCCCAACGCGGAGCGGTGGTGTTCCCAAGGTGGGCGTGAGCACCAGATCATAGTTCCGGTAAACCTCGATCAGCCTGCGCGCTTCGGTTTGCAACGCGCGTAGCGCCAGCAGGAAGTCCTGCGCGCTCACCGCCTTGCCCAGCATTCGTGTGATCCAGGTCGTGAGCTGAAAGTCCTTTCGCCGGGCGCGGCGCTGTCTGGTCTGCTCACCTTCACGAATTTCAGCCGCGACATTGGCTGCAATCACGATCAGAAACGCGCGCCCCAGCGCGACTGCGTCGTGTCCCGGCGAGATCTTCTCGACATGGTGACCGAGCTTCTCACAGAGGTGGGCAGCATCCTCGACCGCGGCGTTGCAATCGGGATGAACCGTCGCGGGCAAGGCTGGCTCGCAATGATAGGCAATCCGCAGAGGTTTCGGGTCTCTTTCCGTGGCCGCCAAGAACGTTCCTTCGATCGGCGCCGCGAAGTATGGAGTCGTCTCGTCGGGGCCGTGGGTTGCGTCGAGCATCGCGGCGCTGTCGCGCACGGTGCGCGTCAGCACGTGCTCCGATACGAATCCCGACCAGTGCTCGCTCGCGAAGGGGCCGGACGGATTGCGCGCTCGCGATGGCTTGTGACCGAACAAACCGCAGCATGAGGCCGGGATGCGAATCGATCCGCCCCCGTCACCACCGGACGCCATGGGCACAACACCCGCAGCAACACTAGCCCCCGAGCCGCCACTCGAACCGCCCGCGGTCCGCTCCAGCTTCCAGGGATTGCGCGTCACCCCATGCAGCTCCGTCTCTACGACTGGAAGCAAACCCAGCTCGGAGGTTGCGGTCTTGGCCACGGGGACGACCCCCGCGTCGAGCCAGCGCCGATAGAGGTTGGTTTCGTCGGTGGGCGTCCAGCCCTTGAAAAAGACCGAGCCCTCTTGGGTCGGGACGCCGGGAATGCGCTGGATGAGGTCTTTGATGAGAAACGGGACCCCTGCGAAGGGGCCGGCGCCGGAGCTCCCCGCCGCCCGTTTGCGCGCTTCACCGAAGAGCTCGAAGACAACGGCGTTGATGCGCGGGTTCACCCGCTGGACCCGAGAAATGCACTCATCGACCAGCTCGGTGCTGCTGACCTGAGCCCCCCGAATCAGCTCGGCGAGGCCTAGGGCATCGTACGCGTCGTATTCGGCAAAACCCGCCATCGCGAAGGCCTACCCCAGTCAAAGGCCCAAAAGCAATGGTCTTTTCGGATTCGCCGCCCGCTCAGGTTGCCGCCGGTGATGTTCCGTTCACAGTATAACTACATTTTTTTGATCATATGGTTGCTAATTTTCCAACCTGGTGGTACCACAGGCTTAGAGGCAGCGGAGAATCAGCAATGTCACCACAAAAATCCATCGATACAGCAATTATGAACGACGTGATCGAAACCGTGAAAGCACGCGGCTGGATCACCTACAACGAAGCTTCGAAGGTGATCGCGGAGATGGGGGCCACGCAGGGCGCTGTCCGGAAGTTCATTCGGCGGCTCGAAGCTGCCGGGGTCGATGTGACGGTGAACCCGGGCAAGAACCGAAAAGGTGACCGAAGACGGGCAGCGAAGCTCACCGAGCAGGGCAACGTTCTCAGCGCGGAGCCGGTGCAGACCTATCTCGATTGGATGGGCGCCGTGAGTCTGCTCACACGAGAAGGTGAAGTGGAGCTAGCCCGCCAGATTGAGAAAGGTAGACAGACGATCTTCGACACCATCATCGAATACAAGCTCCATCCCGAGGAGATCGTCGAGATACGCGAGCGCGTGGCCACCGGCGAACTGGCGGTGCGCGAAGCTGTGATCGAGCCAAACTTCGAGGCATTGCTGTGCACGCTCGATTCGTATCTTCAATCGTGTGATGAGGGATCTGCGTCTCGCAAGAAGGCAGAGGCTGACTCCGGCCTTTCGGCGAATCAACTCAGAAAGCTGCATGAAATCGTTTTCGCGTCGCACGCCGAGGTGGAGCGCGCGAAATCAGAAATGGTCGAGGCCAACCTACGACTGGTCGTCGCCATCGCGAAGAAGTACCTCAAGCGCGGCCTTCCCTTCATGGACTTGATCCAGGAAGGCAACATGGGTCTGATGCGAGCGATCGATAAGTTCGATTACCGGAGGGGTTACAAGCTGTCGACGTACGCTTCCTGGTGGATTCGCCAGTCGATGGCACGGGCTACGACCGATCAGGCACGCACCATCCGTATTCCTGTGCACGCCTGTGAGCTGCTCACCAAGGTGACCGGCATGACTCGCAAGCTCACCGGAGAGCTCGGACGGGAGCCTACCCCGGCCGAGATTGCAAGACGTATGAAGGTGCCGGCCGACCAGGTGGCCAGTCTCCTGATGATCGCACGCGACACGGTGTCGCTCGAGATGCCGGTGGGCAACGATGGCAACAGCGAGCTCCGCGACCTCATTGCCGACGAAGAAGCAGGCACCCCGATGGACTCGGTGATCGGCGAAGATCTGTCGAAGTCCGTGCTCAGGGCGCTGGAAAGCCTGAATCCACGCGAGCAGCGAATCATTCGGATGCGATTCGGGATCGGGGAGAAAGAGGCTCACACGCTCGCTGAAATCGGTAGGGAGTTCGGTCTGAGCCGAGAACGGATTCGCCAGCTCCAAGCGCTTGCGCTCCGGAAGCTCCGCAATGTCCACGGCGATGCGGCGCTCAAACAGTTCGTCAGCGCCTGATGGCCGGGCGAGGTTGCGTTGAGTAGCGCCATATCGGAGGCCCCACGCGCCGCGCTGGCTGCCGACTTCCCGCGGGTTCGGTTCGGGTCGGCCTACATCGTCAGTCCACTCTACGACTGGTTCTGGTTCTTGCTACCGCCCGTTCTTGCACTGGGGCTCGGATTCGCGATCCATGGTCTGTCGATCAATCACGATGAATTCGTGTTCTGGAATCAGGATGTCACCGCTACGGGTTTGTTTCTCGGAATCTTGATCCACGCGCACATCGTCATCGTCCTGTTCCGAAGCCATGGGAATCCGCAGATCTACAAGCTGCACCCCGGGCGCTTCATTGCGGTTCCGATCCTGCTCTATGTGCTGATGAACGCATCGATGTGGATCCTCGTATCGGTCTCCGTGCTCGCGACGTTTTGGGATGTCTATCATTCGGGTATGCAAACGTTCGGCTTCGCGCGAATTTACGATCGCAAGATAGGCAACGATGCGCTGGTTGGGCGACGGCTCGATTGGGCATTGAACCAATTGCTATATGCAGGCCCGATTTTCGCCGGAGCAACCATGATGGATCATGTCGAGGACTTCGAGGAATACGAAGCCGTCGGGTCCGCTTTCTTCCCCTCGATCCCTGGTTTCATGGCTGCGCATCGGCCATACCTCAGCTGGCCAATCCTGGTTGGAGGAACCCTGTTTCTGGCTTACTACGGCTTGTCGCAGTGGCGCATGCATCAGGCAGGTCGTCAAGTCTCGGTTCAGAAGACCTATCTTCTGGTCAGCACAGGGTTGGTGTCGATCTACACCTGGGGCTTCAACACTTGGGGAGAGGCCTTTTTCATCATGAACGTGTTTCATGCCGTTCAATACTTCGGACTCGTCTGGGCGACCGAGAAGAGCAACATCGTCCGTATCTGCCGCCTGGATGGACGACGCTTCGCCATCCCGATCGCCCTGGGCGTGCTCGTCGGCACTGGAATCGTCTACGGTTACTTCGTCGAAGCAGTGAATCCCGACGTCAATCAGCTCTGGTCACTCGTGCTCGTCATGTCGATCATGCACTTCTGGTACGACGGCTTCATCTGGTCGGTCCAGAAGAAACAGGTCTAGTGGCGCACCGGGGCCTCACCCCGTGGGCGCAACCCCGCCGCCCGATAGATTGCGTCCACCGCCCGCATGTTCATCGCTGCGTCCGCCGTCGTCGTGGGGAACGGTCTTCCATCGACGATAGCGTCGCGGAACGCTTCGAGCTGATACACGTAAGTGGGTTTCTTAGCGAACTTCTCGCTGATCCACGGGCCACCCGTCCTGCGCCACGTGAAGCGATGATAGAACTGCGGAACGATCGGATTGAGAACACGGATCTCACCGCGTTCGAGCTGCACGAAGGCCGCGATCTTGGCTAGCTTCGACGACCAGAGCGAGCAGTGGATACTACCCTCGGCGCCGCTTGGAAAACGAAGATCAGCACTCATCGCCCGATCCACTTCGCTGGACGCCAACTTGGCGCGGGCCGCCACGACCACGGGCTCTTCGCCCGCAATCGTCCGCGCGAGATGGAGCGCATAGCAACCTGTATCCATCATGGCGCCGCCCCCCAGGTCCAGACGATAGCGAATGTCGCGCGGAAACGGCAGAGGAATGCACATCCAGGTTTCGATGAAACGCGGCTTGCCGAGCTCCCCGGACGCACCAAGGCCCAAGATGCGCTGGGCGAGCGGATGATATCGATAGTGGAACGCCTCCATGACGATGCGTCCGCTCTGCTCAGCCGCCTGATGGACCCGGTCTGCCTCCGCTGCGTTCGACGTGAACGGTTTCTCGCAGAGCACGTGTTTGCCGGCGTCGAGCGCATGTAAGGTCCACTCTGCGTGCAGACTATTGGGGAGGGGGTTGTAGACGGCGTCGATGTCCGGATCCGTCAGAAGCGACGCGTAGTCGTCGTGAACGGTCTCGATGCTCTGCTTACGCGCAAATTTCTCGGCTCGGCGACGTTCTCGAGCCGCAACAGCGGTCACCGACACACCGTCGGTCTGCCGAGCGGGTCGCACCAACGCCATCGGTGCGATGCGTGCGGCACCGAGGATCCCCATCCGTAGATTGGGTTTGCTCACTCCAACTCGCCTGCCTTTGCCTTGTCGATCCACTTCTTCATGGTCTGCTGCACCACATCGAGCGCCATGTTCTTGAAAGGTCGAAGGAGCAGCGGGACTTGCGTCATGTCGATCACGGCCTGCCCTGGCTTCATGTCGACGGTGGCTGCCACCTTCACCCCCTTCACGCGGAAGGTAATCTCGGCGTGAGTGTCACTGAGCCAGGTGGTTTTGGCATCGTACTTCTCCCACTTGCTCGTGTAGTGCTCGGCAGCCTTCTCTGCCGCCTTCTTGGCCAGCTCCGGGCTGAGGTCGTGTTTGATGATGTGCTGCATGAGGCGCCTCGTTGGGCTGAAGGATTGCATGAAAGTGCGGGTCGACGCTACGACGGCGGTTCGATCGGGCGCCCCCGCTCGATCCAGGCGATCAGGGCAGAGGTGTCGCCGAGCGGCCGAGTGGCTTCCGGAAGGGCCCATGCCCGCATCCCGTGCCCACCGCAGAACGCGATCATGTTGGATTGCTTCTGATCTTGCTCCTGGGTGAGCAGCAAGCGCATATGCTCGAGCTTTGGGGCGAGCCCAGAAAGCCGCTCCGGATAGCTCGCACGACCCCGCCGGGCGCCGTCGATCTCCGAGATGAACGCCCGATTGAAGACGACATGGGCAAGCTCGAAACCCCGCTCATCGAGCTCGTCGGCAACCGAGTTGGCCGCTTCCATGCCGAGGAGGTCCGCCGATGACACGAGCACGAATTTGGTGCTCGAGGAACGCATTAAGTCGCGGACGATCCCCGCTCGTTCCGAGAAGCCGTCTCGCAGAAACGCCATCTCGGTCAGGAACTCCGTGAGCGCGGCAACCAGGGAATCACCCGCGACGACTCGCAGCAAGCGCTGAGTGAGGGCCCCGCCCCGCAGCGGCGAGGCGTCATCGGAGCCAGTGAGAAACCAGCGGACCACACGCTGATCTAGGAACTGCACCAATCGCAGCGGGGCGTCTAGCATCTCGATCGAGCTCTGCGCCGGTGGCGTGTCGACGACCACCAGATCGTAGCGAGGATCGTGCAATGCTTCGTGGACCCGCTCCATCGCAGCGTAAGCGTGGGAACGCGCGAGGGTGTTGGCGAACGCTAGGTAGATCCGGTTGTCGAGGACGCGCTGCGCTCTTGCATCGTCGGCAGCAGCGCGTCGGATGATCTCGTCTGCGCTGGCTTTGGTCTCCAACATTGCCGCCTGCAAGGCGCCAAGCCCGTCGCGTGAGGGCAGCCGAATCTCGGACGGCGCGTCACGAAGACCGTGAACCCCCAGTGCGTCTGCCAGGCGGCGCGCTGGATCAGCGGTCAGCACGAGCACAGACCTCCCTCTCATCGCCTCCCGAAGCGCCAGAGCCGCGGCAAACGTGGTCTTTCCCACGCCGCCAACCCCAACGCAGAACGCAAGCCTGCACTCGTCGGAAAGCTCGATCACCAAGGCTCCACTTGCTGGAACGTTTGAGAGAGCGACTCGATGAGGCCCGAGTCGTCGTCATGTGCGTCGAACGTCAAGGTAGGCAGGTCGATACCCCGACGGAGTCCGCGCAGACACTTCTCAGCGACCTGCCGTCGCCTTGCCAGGTACTCCGCGAGGGCCAAGTCAGGGGCCCATGGCTGGCCGGCGCTCGGGCCCTCGAGCTCAGCCCGTACCAGCTTCTGCTCGTCGTCAGTGAGCCACGCGGGCGGAATGCGGTTGATGAACAGGGAACCCAGGTGCAGGTCCGCGCGCTGGCGGAGGCCTCGATACAGTTCAATGGTCTCGTTGACGGCCAATGGCTCGGGAACGGTCACGATGTGAATCGCAGATCGTCGCTCGTCGCGGACGAGCTCCGTGGCGCTGTCGAGCACTTTGCGCAGGGGGCCGTCCTTGAGGAACACCTCGAGGACGCCCGGAAGATCGAAGAACATCAACGCGTGCCCGGTGGACTCGAGGTCGACTAGAATTGGATCCCAACGACCATCAGCGGCCAACTGCGCGACACGGTGCAAGGTCACGATCTCGTCCACCCCCGGCGCAGCCATGAACAGGCGTCTCAAGGAGCCGTTCTTGGCAACCAGCAGAGCGATAGGTCGGAGCTTGAGGCGCGTGGTGATGTAGTCGACGAGCGCGGGCTCGAACAGAACCCTCGTCGCATGCACACCGGGGACTACCTCGACCGGCTCGTACCCCACCTCCGGGCCGCGAAACAAACGTGACGATGCAGTGTGAATCCCCAGCTCGACGATCAGCGGTTGCTTGGCCGCTCGGGCGGCTGCGATGGCCAGCGCTCCGAGCACCGTGGACTTGCCGACACCGCCCTTGCCGGTGAAGAACTGTACTGGCCGCGTGAGAGACTCCTGAGCGGGCACGTGCACCGCCAACACCTAGCAGGATCGAAACGTGATATCGAGGGGCGTGACCGCAATCAAACACTGGGTCCAAGCGGCGCGACCACTCGCTCACGTCAACATCGCAGCTCCACTGTTGGTAGGTCAGGTCGCCGCATGGCATCTCACCGGACGCTTCACGTGGCGCTGGTTCGCTGCCGCCCTCCTTTGGGGAGTGCTCGATCACTTGTTCGTGATCTTCGCGAACGACTTTGCAGATCGCGACACCGACAGCGGCCGCCGAACCTTGGTTTCCGGAGGGTCGGGCGTCATCGCGGAAGGCAAGCTAGCGCCGTCTCAGTTGAAGTACGCAGCCCGAACGACTGCCCTCGTGCTCTTGCTTTACTCCGTCGTTTTGGCTCTGCTCGGACGCCCCTGGACGCCGGTGTATGGGCTCGCTGCGCTCCTGCTGATGTGGCTGTACAGCTTTGCGCCCGTGCGCCTGAGCTATCGCGGTGGAGGCGAGCTTCTACAGGGCATCGGGATCGGCGTCGGTCTTCCCTGCCTCGGCTACTACTTGCAGTCGGAAGCCGTGCTCGCCCCTGGATGGGTGATTGGCCCCGCCGCGCTCCTGGGTGTCTGCAGTAACGTCCTGACCGCCCTTCCGGACTTCGAAGACGACACCAAGGCTGGAAAGAACACATGGCCGGTTCGGAACGGCCTCCGTTCGGCACGGAGGTTCGCGTCGGCAGGGATCGCGTTCGCCGTCTTTGGCATGTTCCTCTGGACGCCTTGGGTCTCGATGCCAGCCCGAGTGGTCCTCGCCGTCGCGCCGCTGCTGCCCTTGCTCGTCGGGGCCCGCGCCGAAGATCCGTTCCGTGCTGCCTGGTGGTCCAGCATCGCTCTCAACCTCTCTTTTGCGCTCTGGATCCTGGCGATGGTCGCGAAACTCTAACGCGTCAATCGCAGCGACTTGGCGACGCTTTCGCGAAGCGCGTCGAAGTCACGACTCGCATCGGGACAGGCATCGAGGCACCACGCTTCGACGGGCACGGATCGTCGCTCCGCGAGGAGTCGATATAGGACCAGCTCGTCATCCGGCTCTCGCGAAAACGGAAATGGATTTCGTGAGACCCCATCTTGAAGCCTCGGGTACCAGTCGTCGTCCTCCTCGATGAGAGTGCCGATGTCCCTTCCGCGACTCTCGGTCTGTCGAAGGAAGGCCAGCCCGAAGGGTTCCACCCCGCCGCGCCTTCCTGGGTCGCGTCGCACCCAGCGCGCCCAGTCGAATCCGTACATGAAGTCGTGTACATATCGAAATCGGATGGGAGACTGTTGTCCGTAGAGTCGCATCAGCCCCACCGTAATGTCCGTCACGTCGTCCAAGTAGCGCGCATAGTCCGGAGCGGCGCAGGCGTGTCGATGGATCGACGCCAGATAGAAATCGAAATCCCAGAAGAGATTCTCTGGGAAACTCTGGAGCTGAGCTCTCGCAACCGCTGTCGCTGCTGCCGCCAGGTGTGATGACTGGTTCGAGTCCGCTAAGCTGGCAACCACGTCGGTCAACGAGCTCGCAACCGCACGATCGGGGTCGAGGGTCAACGGGCCCCGCGGACTGTTCTGGATTCTGGCTTCGATCTCCGCCAGCTCCGTGTCGGTCTCGTTTATTGCACGCGCGCTCATGCCC
>JBAVOF010000563.1:0-3093 GCA_049691835.1 Polyangiales bacterium | reverse complement strand
CGCCAGGACCGACATCGAGCTTCGCCATCTCTTGACCATGACTTCTGGTCTCGACTGCGGTCGCAACCCCGGGGAGCCCGAGCTCTTTGAGATGATTAGAAGCGAAGACTTCGTGCAGTATGCGCTCGAGCTCCCATTGGCGGTTCCACCGGGGACCGAGTTTGCCTATTGCAGCCCGGGCTCACACTTGCTCTCCGCCATGCTCGGCCGAGCCACAGGGATCAGCACGCTCGAATTCGCCCGCGACAATCTATTCGGCCCCTTGGGAATCGACGACCTGGTGTGGCCTGAAGATCCGCAGGGCGTGGCGCACGGATGGGGAGACCTGCAACTCCATCCACTAGACATGGCGAGGATCGGCCAGCTTTTCCTGGAAGAAGGGCACTGGCACGGGACGCAAGTCGTCTCGAAGGAGTGGGTCGACCAAGCCACCCGAAGTGCAGTCCTCGCCGACATCGACGGAACGGGGTACGGTTTTCAATGGTGGGTACCCGCCGTTGGGTTCGAGGGTGTGTACGAAGCGCGCGGTCGGGGTGGCCAGGCGATCGTGGTCTGGCCCGACAAAGACCTCGTCGCGGTGTTCACGGGGCGCGGAGTCGACGTGCACGGCGAAGCGGCACTGCAATTGGCAGCGGCGCTCGTCTCGGACACGGCAATCGACCCCAACCCAGGCGCCTACGAGCGCTTGACTGCCGCCATCCGCCACGCCATCGAACCGCCCGCCGCCAGGGCCGTGCCGCCCCTACCAGCGATGGCCACGTTGGCGTCAGGCAACGTATACCAACTGGAGCCAAACCAGTTCGACGTGCGCTGCATCTCGCTCACCTTCGACGCACCCGACGACGTGCGGTTCTCGCTGACGCTCGGCAGCGGCGCATTTGACCTACCCGTCGGGATGGACGGGGTGCCGCGGTTCTCAGAGACCGGTCCGACTGGAATTCCCATTGGAGTGCTGGGAGAGTGGACTACCCCCGAGGTTTTTTCCATGGAGTACGACGAGGTGTCCGGACCAAACCACCTCCGAATCCGCGGGGAGTTCGGGGTGCGCGCCGAGACGGTCGAGTTGGAGCTCAACGACCCGGGCGCGTACTTCCCGCCCCAGACCGTCCAGGGCTCGGCCGTCGACGCTTGCAACTGAAGTGCCTGACTTCATTGATGAATGACGATTTGTATGATTTCTTATTGACAGCACGAACGGTCGTTCTATTATCCAGACATGAGCAAAGGCCAGGAAACAAAGCAAGCCATCGTTGACCAAGCGATCAACCTGGTGAGCACCATTGGTCTCGAGAGACTGACGATCGGTGCCCTGGCAAGCGCGACAGGCATGTCGAAAAGCGGGTTATTCGCTCACTTCCACTCGAAGGAGCAGCTCCAGCTTCAAGTCCTCGAGGAGGCGCGTGCCAGGTTTGTCGACATCGTGATCGCCCCTGCGTTGAAGAAGCCCAGGGGTGAGACGCGAATCCGGGCCCTGTTCGAGCGCACGATGGAGCAATGGGAACGAGGCCTGCCCGGAGGGTGTGTGTTTAACGCTGTCGCCGCAGAGCTCGATGACCAGCCCGGTCCGGCGCGCGACTATCTGGTCGAGGTCCAACGCGAGTACGCCGAAACACTGAAGCGGGCGGCCCAGATCGCAGTCGAGGAAGGGGAGTTCCGCCAGGACTTGGACCTCGATCAATTCGTGTTCGAGTTCGGTTCAATCACTGCGGCCTACCACCACTTCGGGCGCCTGCTCGGCGATCCCAAGGCAGAGAAGCACGCCTACGCCGCGTTTGAATCGTTGCTCGCTCGTTCGCACTAGGAGAAACGCCATGAATACGACAACAGCCGGAATAGGATCCATGCAGGCAGGTAAAAGCACGAACGTTCGTGCTGCTACTATGGCCACGCCTTGGATGAGGACGGGTTTGTCGGCCACGAGCCGCATAGCCCCAGCCCTCGCCGCCACCGTAGCCGAACGACTGTTCTTCACCACGCACCGCACCGTGCCCCGGCCGGGCGAGCGAGACGTGCTCGCTGGCGCAACGCCTGGGTGGCTCGCGGGGATGAGAGCCTGGTCCTGGGGTGAGGGCCCCACGGTCCTTCTTGTTCACGGGTGGAACGGCCGAGCGACACAACTGGGCGCGTTCGTCGCGCCCTTGGTCGAGCGAGGCTACCGCGTCGTCGCGTTCGATGCATTCGGACATGGCGACTCTCCGGGTCACCGCTTGTCGCTACCCGAGCTGGCATCCTGCATCCGAGAGGTCGTGCGGGCACTGGGTGGCGTCTACGGCGTGGTCGCCCACTCCCTGGGCGGGGCGGCGACGACTCTTGCGCTCTCCCAAGGCCTCGAAGTCGAGCGAGCCGTCTTCATCTCGCCACCCGCAGATCCGAGGGCATTCCTCGAGGTCTTCAGCGCTGCGCTCGGGCTCACTGACGATGTTCGCGATCGAGTCCAGCGACGAGTCGAAGACCGCGTTGGACTGCCGATGGTGCGCATGTTGGCACACGAGATCGCAAGATCGATGCGAATCCCACTCCTGATCATCCACGATCAAGACGACAAGGAAGTACCTCTGCGCGCCGGACGCAGCATCGCCGACGCGTGGCCGGGAGCGGAGCTGATCACCACAGAGGGCCTCGGCCACCAGCGAATCCTCCGCGCCGAGGCCGTCGCAAATGTCACCGCCAGCTTCATCGATGCGACACGCCATCGGAAGACTGCGGCATGAGAAACGAAAGGAGAATCACCATGAGTACCCAAATAAGAGACCCACAGTTCGCCAGCCAGGTAAACGAGATCGCCAACGCGATCCATTGGCCCGAAGGATCGTTCAGCTTGAATCCACTAGAGCTGGCCGTCGGTGTTGCGATCGCTTTCTACGACGCGTTTGCAACACCCGACCCTGTGATCCTGCAGCACGCGTTGAAAGGAATCGCGTTTTGACAAGGGCCGGTGGTCAGGAAACCGTGGCGGGGCCGATGCATACGGTCACCATGGAGTCGCCGTTGGTGCCGGCTTCCGTCACGCGCTCGCAGGAATAGCTGGTGCGGCATTGTCTGGTGTTCTCGCAGTCGACTAGACACACCCATCCGCTGGTAAGCTGCCCACAG
>JBAVOF010000562.1:0-9746 GCA_049691835.1 Polyangiales bacterium | reverse complement strand
GGTCTGGAGGCTCCACGCTGGCCGGATCGACGTGCGCGTTCGGTGACATCGTCGCCAAGATGCTCTCCTCGCAGCTGATTGCCATGGTCGGAAGGAGCAGGAGCACCGCTACCAAACGGGTGGGTATTGTCATCCAATTGCGTCGCATGGACACACTCTCGGGGCACGGGATGATCGGGTATACTGGATATCCAAACCGGTTGGAAGATCCAACGTTTCGTATTGGCTGATGTCCGATTTTGGCTAGTCGGACGGCAGCGACGTCATCCCCAGTGCGCGCCCCCTGATTGTGCGGCAGCTCACAAAACCGCGGTGCCCTTGGTGCGAAGCTCAGCCCAGTAGCAAGAGTGCCAGCGCGACCATGGCGGGCAAGCCTTGCACGAAGAGGATCGACATCTTCGCAGTCATCCCACCAAAGAGACCAGCCAGTGACACGCACGCCAGAAAGAACACCTGCAGTGTAAAGGCGGTGTCGGGATTCGGGACCAACAGGCTCAGCGCCAGCCCAGCGGCGAGGAACCCGTTGTAGAGACCCTGGTTGGCGGCAAGCGTCTTTGATACCTCGGCGTCTTCCTTTGAGAGACCGAATGTCTTTCGCCCCAAGGGCTTGGTCCAGAAGAACATCTCGAGCGCCATCGCCCAGAGGTGGAAGACGATCACGAAGATGACTAGCGCTGCGATGACTGCGGCCATGGGGCCTCCTGCGCCGACTGTATGGCAGGTCCGCGTCAGACTCCAGCGGATCCTCGCGTCCAGCGGCTAGGTAAGCCTGAAAGCCGTGCGCAGTATTGCTCGACAGAGCGATCGAGGGCGGCAGCGTTGCTCGTCGTCAAAAGATGCGCGCACCAAAGGACAGCAGGCCGGCTAGGTACGGCCCGTTCGGCAGCCAGCTCACCGGAAAGCCCCAGCTGACTCTCACATCGACTTGGTAGCGACCGGTGGGGCCGAAGCGCAGGTCGCCAAACACCGACAGACCGCCAGCGCCACCGTAGGTGTTGAGCGCCCCAACCCGAAGGACATCGTTGAAGGTACCGCCCCCGACCAAGAGACCGAACTCGTGCTGCGAGCTCGCTTTGGCCTTCAAGTGAAGGCCGAGCTGCCCCGAAAGGAGGCGCTCGCAGATCAGTCCCGTCCAAGGAAGTCCCGGCACGGGAATCACATACGGACTGACCCCGCCGATGCGACGACGCGTGATGTCGTCCTGCCTCCAACCGTAGTTGCCCCACTCATCGAGCTGTAGACGAACCAGCGACCCGATCTTCCAGCCCGCTCGGAGCCATTGACTGACGCCGAAGATCGCCTTGCCAGGGTCGTTGCGCCCGTCTGGGATACCCCAGGGTTGCGCGTGCGATCGCCGGTCGACGCCTGCATCGATTCCCACGGCCACGCCCTGCACCCGAGGGAAAACACGATGCGCCTGCCATTCCTCGGCCGGCGCGTCGATGTTCCAATAATTGTAGCCGATGCGCGGCTCGAAGACCCAGGTGTTGGGCGGAAGCACGAAGTCGGAGGACGTGAAGCTCCGATCACCGAACCACCAGTACCTTGCGGACGCGATGACCTCGAGGGTCTGATGCTTGCCCGGGTACCACTGCAGCTTCGTGCTCGCCAAGGCATAGCTCGCCTTGATCCCGTACTCGGTGATCCGGCGCCCCTGCTGGAAGTAGTCGTTGAGGAGCTGCGAAATGACCGCTTCACCCTCGACGAAGGCGAAGAACGCGAGCTTGTCGTGCGCGAAGGTGAGCCGCTCGATGGCGGCGTGAAGCTTCGTCGTGTTCCAAAACAAATGGAGGTTGCCACCGCCTACGACCCCTTCCCCGATCGAATCAAACGATGCCCATCCGTGCCCCGTGACTTGCTGGTTCAGTAGAGGCACGAAGTTCAACTCGCCGCCTCCCAACGCCGCAGCATGCCATGTCTCTGGCGCCGCCATGCTGCTAGACGCCCAGACCGTCACGGTTATCGGCGCGAGGAACGCAACCGCCCACGCACATCTCGTCGTCACTACGTCAAACCTACGCCTCGTAGGCCCGGTGCTCAAGCGGTTGCAGCTTTGTTGCCTGTTCGGAGGAGTCTTCGTTGAAGGAGCAGGAAGGTCCGCGCGCGCTCAAACAAGTAGCCTGACCTCGTTGCTCGTCCTCGCGCTCAGCGGGCCTCTGCTGAGCGCCTCGATCACTCGGGTGAAGTGGAGAATCAAGCCGGCCAGGGACATGGCCAAGGGGCCATCGGCCTTCTTGGATCCACCGCTTGCTGGGACCAAGCCCGAGCGCCCACTCCGGTCGATGGATCGTCAATACCGGGGATTTCGTCGTGGACGCGAAGCCGTCGTTCCCATCCGAATGGCCGGCGCACATGCAGGTCCTGTTAGAGCGAGGGTTCGCTTACCAGTTCGGGTTCACCGGCGCCTTCTCCCTCTATACACCCGGGCGAAACTGGCCTCACATCATCAATCACGAGCATGAGTCGTTCAGCTTGTAGTAGCCATGGAACATGGGTCGTCGGGAACAAGCGGCGATCGTCGAGAACGGAAATGTCGTGCTGGAAGAGCAGTACCTGGGCTTTGCTTTCTGGGACCGAATGAAACAATAGTTCCAGGAGCACAAAGACGAGCCGTTCTTTCTCTATGCAGCGTTCAGTGCGCCCCATGTGCCCTTCCAGGCGCCGGTCGAATACTACTGTCGCTAACGCCTACGTGGAGGACCAGAACAAGCGCGTCTACTACTCCATGATCTCCGCCCTCGATGATGCGATCGGAGAAGTGCATCAAAACTATCAAGGACGCCGACATCGAGGAAGACACGCTCATTCTGAGCACCCGCGACGGCTGGGCAGAGCTTTATGAGCTCGGGGCGACAAATCCGAGAAGATCAATCTCAGAGAACAGATGCCCGAGCTGTTCGAAAAGCTACGCCGGGAACATGAGCAGTGGCAGAAGGCAAAGCTCCGCACCAAACCGATGTGGCCTCGCATCCTGGACAAGAAGTTCTTCCTCGACGGTCAGGAGTGCTTGTTTCCTGCATGACGATGAATGCGTCGATTCGAGATTCGCTGATCGCACTCGCCCTGCTGAAGGCCGTCGCGACACCATCGATCGGGCCGGCCCAGCAGCCCAAGCTCGACATCAAGGCGCTCGCCGGGGCCAGCTCCACGACGCTTGTGGAGATGCTCGAAACCGGTCGCGTCCGAGGGGCGCTTCAATTCTTTCGAGCTCCCGTCCATCGGGGGCTAGGTTCCCTACGAGAACCCCTATTTCAAGGTGTTTCTGTACGCGGGGGATGTCAATCATTTCAATACGAAAGTGATTGCCAGCTACGACACTATCGACGGCCAAAGCGGAATGCTGGAAATCAAACCCAAGGAAGCCAACTTGGCGATCTATCAGGCGGTCGAGAGGTTCGGCGTGGGCTTCGACCTGGCGACGTTCACCGTCGATTTCAACTACTCGATCTCGATGAACAGTGCGGGGACCGAGTCCTACCGAGTCGGCTATCACCAGCTCCAGCTGAACCTCGCATATCGGTTTTAGCGTCCGCGACCCGACCGACAAGCGACGCGCCTTGTGAACCTCCCCGAGATCGATCAGAAGCACGCGCGTGCCCATCCTGGTTGCCGAAGGTCTGCGCAAAGCATACGGAGAGACGCGTCTCCTCGACGGGGTGGACCTGTCGATTCACGAAGGGGAACGCGTTGGCCTCGTGGGAAACAACGGCTCGGGGAAGTCCACGCTTGCGCGAATCCTCGTCGGCGAGGAGCAACCCGACGAAGGGCGGGTCGCACGTCGGCGCGAAGCGAGCATCCGCTACCTGCCCCAAGAACCCTCACTCCCCAGGGGAAGAAAGGCGCGAGACATCGTGCTCGAGGGGCTCGGCGCCTGGGCCGAGGCATTCGAACGACACGAAGCCCTGAGCCGCTTGATCGCAGCCCAAGCGCCTGGATGGGGAGCGTACTCCGAGCCGCAGGTCGCTGCGGCGCACGAGGTCGAGCGTCTCGGGGGTTGGGAGAACAGCCGCAGGGTCGACGTATTGCTACAACAACTCGATCTTCACGAAATCGATCGCAGCGTCGACGAGATGAGCGGGGGAGAGCGACGACGAGTGGCACTTGCACGAGTCCTGGTCGAAGAGCCCGCCTTGGCGATTCTGGATGAGCCGACCAATCACCTCGATGCTGACACGATCGACTGGCTCGAGACCTATCTGCGTGAGCAGTATCGCGGCGCACTGATCCTGATTACCCATGATCGCTACGTCCTCGACAGGGTCGTCGTGCGAACGCTCGAGATCGATCAGGGCAGGGTGCACAGCTACGAGGGCGGATGGCACGCGTACCTCGAGGCCAAAGCAGAGCGAATGGCTCATGCCGATCGCGCGGAGGCCAATCGTCAAAACCTCTTGCGCACGGAGCTCGAGTGGTTGCGGCGCTCGCCGAAGGCCCGAACCACCAAGGCAAAGGCGCGGATCGATCGGGTCGAAGCGCTCCGAGATGCGTCCGGGCCTCAGACCGAACAAGTGGCGCGGTTCGAGGTGCAAAAGGAACGGCTTGGCAGCACCGTCCTCCAGGCCGAAAACCTCGGGGTGTCCATCGGCGGGATCGAGCTGGTCGATTCGCTCGACCTGATCCTGTCGAGGGGGGACCGAATCGGCATCGTGGGTCCGAACGGGGTTGGCAAGACCACTCTGCTGCGCGTACTGCTTGGGGAGCTCGAGCCAACGCGAGGGCAGGTCATCGCCGGGGCCAACACCAAGTTCGCGTACTTCGATCAAGCTCGAAGCGGCCTGAGCGAGGCCGAGTCCGTTCAGCAGAACGTCGCGCCGGATCGGCCGCAGGTCACGTTTCAAGGCCGTTCGATGGACATTCGCACCTACCTCAAGCGCTTCCTTTTCGAACCTCATCGCACGCGAGACAAGGTCTCATCTCTGTCGGGCGGAGAGCGCGCACGAGTCGCCCTCGCCAAGATGCTGCTCTCTCCGGCCAATGTGCTGGTTCTGGACGAGCCAACCAACGACCTCGACGTCGCAACCCTGTCCGCGCTCGAAGAGATGTTGGTCGCATCTGACTCGACCGCGCTCGTCGTCAGTCACGATCGCTATTTCCTCGACCGGGTCGCCACGAGGATAGTCGCTTTGGAAGGAGCTGGTCGGGCGGTCGTGTATGCCGGGAACTATAGTGACTATCGAGACCAAAGAGCCGCGCACCCGCGGGTAGCCAAGCAAACCATCGACAGAAGCGAGAAGCCGCAAAGGGACGGTGCCGCGCCCAAGACTCGGAAGCTTTCGTACAAGGAGAAGCTAGAGCTACGACGGATCGTCGCCGAGATCGAGGAAGCGGAGGCGCGGGCCGCTGAAATCGACGCGCTACTCAATGATCCGGCGCTCTACGCCGATCGCCCCGAAGAGGTGCCCGCCATCCTCGTACGACAGCGAGCGCTTCAGGAAGAGATCGAACGGATGATGAACCGCTGGGTCGAGCTCGAGGCCAAATCGGCCGGAACCTAGCGAAGTCCTGAGGCGGCGTCGCGCTCGTAGGACCAGCCCTCGGGTCGCATGTGTAAGCGATGCCGCGGGCCTGATGCGCTCGGATCCCGGGTGGCGTACCCGGCGTCGCCTTCATAGAGGGACAAGACGTGATCATCGATAGTCACTACCCGAGGCACGAAGCGCTCCGGGCGTCGCGTCCGAGCCGCGTCGAGCGCTGTGTCCACCTGATCGAAACGCTGCAGCCAGCACAGCGTGACGAAGGTCGGTGGCGGCAACACGATCTTCTCGAGCCCTCGAGACGCGAGCGCCTCCACGGGGCGCGCCCACCAATGTTTCTCGATCTCGCCCTCATCTACGACGACACGATCCACGACAGGGCGGGCCACGAAGAACCAGGTGCTGAACCGCCTCGAACGCCCGGGTGGCGTCGTCCAATGTGAGAGCGGTACGAGGGCCTCCGCCGCAAGCGCGATTGCGGTTTCTTCGCGAGCCTCCCGAACGGCGGCATTCCTTGCTGCGGGCTGATCGAACAGATCCGCACCAGGGGGCGCGTCCTGCGGATCGACCCGCCCACCAGGGAAAGCCCAGGCGGAGCCGTAAAACGCCAAGTCGCGGCTTCGCCGAATCAGCAAGACCTCGACTCCATCGGCGCCGTCGCGAAGACAAACGGTCGTCGCGGCGGGCCGGATCCTGCTGTCAGCGCCCTTCATGTCGGTGCCTGTACATCCGCATCTGCTCAAACGCTAGTCCCGACAGTCCCGCCTAAGCTGCGGCCGACTCTGCGAATTGGCGTCCGCGAACATGGCTCGAACGTCCGATCACGGTATGCTGGGTACCATATGCCGACTGGCTCGGAGCTATCCAACGAGGTGGTCCTCTCCGCCAGCGGGCTGGAGAAGGTGTACGACATGGGTGAGGTCCAGGTACACGCCCTTCGCGGCGTCGATCTGGACCTGCACGCCGGCGAGTTTCTCGTTCTTCTTGGTATGTCGGGCAGCGGTAAGTCCACGCTGCTCAACATCATGGGTGGGCTCGACACGGCGACTGCCGGTTCGGTGAGGTATCGCGGACAAGACTTGACCAGTGCGGACGACGAACAGCTCACGCAGTACCGTCGCGCACATGTAGGCTTCGTGTTTCAGTTCTACAATTTGATTCCTTCGTTGACCGCGGAAGAAAACGTCCGTTTGGTGGCTGACATCTCCGACGATCCGATGGATTCGGTGGACGCCCTGGATCTCGTCGGGCTTCGGCCCCGCAAGGACCACTTCCCAAGTCAGCTCTCCGGCGGCGAGCAGCAACGCGTCGCGATCGCCCGCGCGGTTTGCAAGCAGCCGGACGTCCTCCTGTGCGATGAGCCCACCGGTGCGCTTGATTTCCGCACGGGCATCCGGGTGCTGGAGACCTTGGACCGCGTCAATCGCGAGTTGGGGACGACCACCGCGGTCATCACACACAACGCGCCGATCGCACAGATGGCCAACACCGTCGTCGAGCTGGTCGACGGCAAGGTCAGCAAGGTGGAACATCAGCATTCGAGAATCGGACCACAGGACCTGCGTTGGTAATCGATGGATGTGATCGATCGCAAACTGCTGCGTGACCTCGCCCGGCTCCGAGGCCAGGTCGTCACAATAGGTCTCGTCGTTGCCGCTGGAGTCGCGGCGTATGTCACGCTGCAGGGAACATGGACCTCGCTGGAATCGTCGAGGACGACCTACTATGAGCGTCAGCGATTCGCCGACGTGTTTGCGCACTTGAAGCGCGCACCATTGCGCGTGGTCGCCGATCTGCGAGCCATCGATGGCGTCTCGGAGGTAGACCCCCGCATCGTCGACACCGTGATGGTTCCGATCGAAACGCTGCGCGAACCGGCCTTCGGCCAACTCGTCTCGCTCCCTGACCACGGGACGCCCCGGCTCAATCAACTCCACCTGACCGCCGGCTCGCTTCCCGAGCCGGGACGACCCGACGATGCTTTGGTGCTCGAATCCTTTGTTCGCGCGCACGGCTTGGAGGTGGGTGACACGGTGCCAGCCGTGATCAACGGCACCATTCGCCAGCTCCGCATCACGGGCGTGGCCATGTCGCCAGAGCACGTCTTTCCAATGCCCGTCGCGGGGATCTTCAGCGATGAGCGTCGCTTTGCCGTGCTCTGGATGCGCGAATCCATCGTAGCTCCAGCGTTCGATCTCAACAATGCGTTCAATGACGTTTCGATCCGCTTGCAGCCCGGTGCCTCCCTCGAGGCGGCGATCGTGGCCGTCGATCGAGTGCTGGAGCCCTACGGGGGGGTTGGCGCCTACGGCCAAAAGGACCAGCCGTCGAACAACATCGTCGAGGGAGAGCTCGCGGGGCTCAAGGCCATGGCTACGGTCGCACCCATGATCTTCCTCGGCGTGGCTGCTTTCTTGCTCAACGTCGTCTTGTCGAGGCTGGTGTTGCTTCAGCGATCCCAAATAGCGACACTGAAAGCGGTCGGGTACCGCAACCGAGCGATCGGACTTCACTACGTGAAGCTGGTTTGCCTCATTGCGCTCGGTGGGTCGGCGTTGGGAATCGTTTTGGGCGCGTATCTTGGCTCCGCGATGACGCAGATGTACACCGCGTACTTCCGCTTTCCGGTCTTGGCCTACGAGCTCGACCCCCGGGTGGTCTCCATTGCGGTGGGTGTGAGCCTAGCAGCAGGTGTCGTGGGGGCGATCACCTCGGCAACACGAGTCGCCAGGCTTGCCCCCGCCGAGGCAATGCGTCCCGCGGCACCGCCCGCCTACGGTTCGACCCTGCTCGATCGCATTGGCCTCTACCGTTTCATCGCCCCCGCCGCGCGGATGGTCGTTCGCGAGATCGAGCGTCAGCCGATGCGAACTATGCTCTCGGTCATTGGGATCTCGTTCGCCGTGGCGATCATGGTCGTTGCCAGGGTCTCGGCCGACGCGATGGATCTTCTGCTGGATCTGCAATTTCAACAAGCGTGGCGCGAGGACGTCACCGTGACTTTCTTGGAGCCGGTTTCCGAGCGGGCGGTACGGGAGCTCGCGCACCTGCCCGGTGTTCGCTACGCGGAATCCATGCGTTCGGTACCGGTTCGTTTCACAAATGGGAACCGCAAACGCGAGAGCGCTGTGCTGGGATATCCCCGTGACGGGCAACTTCGACGAGTGATCGACGTCGATCGGAAGGTCGTTCCCATTCCGGAGACGGGCGTCATGCTGACGGCCAAGCTTGCAGAGGTTCTGCATCTGCAGGTGGACGACTACGTCAGGGTCGAGATGTTGGAAGGGGACCGTAGGAAATTTTCGCTCAGGGTTGCGTCGCTGGTCGCTGAGCCCTTTGGTCTACAGGGTCACATGGATTTGCGCGAGCTTCAGCGCGCGGTCGGTGAGCAGGGTACGACGTCGATGGCGCTTCTTCGGGTCGATCCGCGCGAGTACATACTGACCGAGCCCAGGATGAAGGGGTTTCCCAACCTGGGGGGCGTGCTCCGTAAGCAGACCATCATCGATCAATTCAAAGCGCAAACCGCCGACATGATGGTGGTGATGTCCTTGATCCTGACGCTGTTCGCCGCAACGATTGCCATTGGCGTCGTGTACAACAACGCCCGCAACGCCCTTTCGATGCGAAGCCGAGACTTGGCGAGTCTCCGGGTCCTAGGATTTCGCCGCCGCGAGATTTCGGCCGTGCTCCTAGGTGAGCTTGGGATACAAGTTCTTCTCTCGATCCCCATCGGGTTGGCTATCGGGACCTGGATGTCGAAGGCAATGATGAGCATGAGCGATCCCGAGCAGTACAGACTTCCCGTTAGTCTCTCTGCTACTACCTACGCGTACGCTGCGGGGGTTACGATGGCGGCTGGAGCGATCAGCGCGCTCATGGTGCGCCGCAAGCTCGATCGGCTGGATTTGATCGCTGTTCTGAAGACCCGAGAGTGAAGATGGCAAAACCCAACAAAGAGGGGAAGAAGAGCCGCCGACGTTGGATGAGCGTGATTTCGGGTCTTGTCGTGGTCACATTCTTCGTAGTCGCATTGATGCCCAAGCGCCTGCCCGTGGATATCATCACAGCCGAGCGAGGCGACTTTCTCGTCACGGTCAACGAGGATGGCAAGACACGGGTCAAGGATCGGTATGTGATCGATGCGCCACTGGACGGGCACCTCGGCCGGATCGACTTGCGCCCCGGCGACCCGGTCGAGGCGGCAATGGTGGTCGCGCGCATCGTGCCCCTGAGCCCGCCGCTCCTCGACGCACGCACCAAGGCCGAGGC
>JBAVOF010000561.1:0-2835 GCA_049691835.1 Polyangiales bacterium | reverse complement strand
GGCACCGACGCTGGCACGGACGCGGGCACCGACGCTGGCACGGACGCGGGCACTGATGCTGGCACCGACGCTGGCACTGATGCTGGCACCGACGCTGGGCTTCCACCCGAGGGCTGCGTGGATCTCTGCGACTCGGTTCTCGATTGGACGCAGGCGGAGATCAGCTGCATCGGACGGGTACTACGGCTGGCGGGCTATGTACCGGGCGCAACTCCGGGGTGCCGACTCATCCGCAATTCCGAGGAGTGCTTGGGCTGCGCAGAGGCACTTGGCCTAACCGAGAACGTATGCCTCGGAGTCGCGTTGATCTGTCTTCCGTAGTGCCCGCTGCACGGCCGCGTAGGGCTGCAGGTCGGGGCTGCAGGCTTGTAGACGTCCCATTGACCACCATGGCGCTGCGTCGCAGCATCCTGCGGTGGACACCGAGAAGATCATCAATGAGGTGATGGGTGGCGGCCTGCGGGTGCTCAATCGCATTGCCGATTCGCCGCTGGTCGAGCGTCTAGGCTTCGAAGAGCGGGCCCAGAAGCTCGTTTACGAAGGCGCCAAACGCGCGGCCAAAACGGCCGCCAAGGCCGCGAAGCGACTCTCGCCCAAGCGCTCCGGGGAACGGCCCGCAAGCTCGCTCAAATTCGACCTCAATCTGAGCGAGGAGCAACAGCTCATGCGGGACACGCTTCGGCGGTTTGCAGATGAGGTAATGCAGCCCGCGGCCCGGGAGGCCGATGAGCGTTCCACTCCCCCCGACGACTTCCTCGAAGCGTTCGGCGAGCTCGGTGCGATCTCAATGGCAGTGCCCGAGGTGATGGGCGGGGCCGCGGAGCGAGTGTCTGCGGTATCTCAGATGCTCGTGGCAGAGGACCTCGCGCGAGGGGACATGGGTCTCGCATATGCGGCGCTGTCACCTTTGTCCTTCGTCCACGCCATCGTGCACTGGGGGGACGAGCAGCAGCGCGCAAGCCTGCTTCCTTCCTTTCTGCAGGGCGAAGCGACCGCTGCGAGCGTCGCGGTGGTGGAGCCGCAACCGCTTTTCGATCCACGGGCACTTCGAACCACGGCCAAGAAACGTGGCTCCGGCTACGAGCTCACCGGGCAGAAGTCATTGGTGGCTCTGGCCCACCGCGCGAAGTGGTTCTTGGTCGCGGCGGAAGTTCCGAAGCTCGGCCCCCGCTTCTTCTTGGTCGAGCGTGATTCGGCGGGCGTCGAGATCATCGACGAGCCCGCGATGGGGTTGCGGTCGGCCGAGCTCGGCCACTTGAAGCTGAGCAAGGTCCGCCTCGAGCTGGACTCGGTGCTCGGCGGAGAAGGGGCCTTGAGCCCCGAGGGCCACGAGGCGTATGACGCGGCCATGCAGCGCGCGCGCATCGCCTGGGGCGCCATGGCCCTGGGTACCTCGCAAGCGCTACTGGACTACGCGATTCCCTATTGCAACGACCGGGTTGCGTTCGGCGAGCCGATTTCCCATCGGCAAGCGGTGGCCTTCATGATTGCCGACATCGGCATCGAGCTCGAGTCGATGCGGATGCTGGTGTACCGAGCCGCGGGGCGTCTCGACGCAGGTCTGAGCTGCGAGCGCGAGGCATATCTGGCGAGGACGCTCTGTTCCGACAAGGCGATGGAGATAGGGACAAATGGGGTCCAACTGCTCGGCGGCGCAGGCTTCATCAAGGACCACCCGATGGAGCTCTGGTATCGCCAACTCCGTGCCATTGGCGTCATGGACGGCAACTTGCTGCTCTAGGTGATTCACATGATTTATTTGGAAGTTCCCCGTCAACTCCGACAGCTCGCCAATCAAGCGCACCAGGTGGCCAAGCACGTGTTCCGCCCCATCTCGCGCAAGTACGACCGCGCAGAGCACGACTACCCCAAAGAGCTCGACTTGCTCGCTGCCCTGATGGATGGTCTCAATGCGGGCAGCGCGGAGAAGGGCGCGCGCATCGATTCACTGCAGCGAGACGCTGCGTCGAACGGAGGGGTTCGCAACGGGGCAAACATGTCCGCTTGTTTGGCGTTGACCGAGTTGTGCTGGGGCGATGTCGGTCTCGCGCTATCGATTCCGCGACAAGGTCTCGGCAATGCAGCGATCACCGCGGTGGCTGACGCCGAACAGAAGAAACGCTTCGAAGGCGTTTGGGCGGCAATGGCGATCACCGAACCGGGCGCGGGCTCGGACTCTGCCAACATTCGCACGACGGCTCGTCTGGACGGGGACGAGTGGGTGCTCAATGGCGAGAAAATCTACGTGACGGCGGGGAGCCGAGCCGATTCGGTGGTGGTTTGGGCGACGCTCGATCGCAATCTGGGGCGCCCGGCGATCAAGTCGTTCGTCGTGCCGCAAGGGACGCCTGGCATGGAGGTGGTACGCCTGGACAAGAAGATGGGCATTCGCGCGTCGGACACGGCGAGCATCACGCTCACCGATTGCCGCATCCCGAAGGACAATCTGCTCGGAACTGCCGAGATCGACACGAAGACGGGCTTCGGCGGGGTCATGCAGACGTTCGACAACACCCGCCCCATCGTGGCGGGGATGGCGGTCGGGGTGGCGCGCGCGGCTCTGGAGCACACACGAGAGATCTTGAGCCGGGAAGGGATCAAGGTCCGGTACAGCGGGTCCTTTTTCAATAAGAGCGCCGCCGAAGCCGAGCTGATCCGCATGGAGGCGAACTGGGAGGCGGGTCGCTTGCTGATGCTCAAGGCGGCGTGGATGGCGGACAACGGAATCCCGAATTCGACCGAGGCGTCGATGTCCAAAGCCAAAGCAGCACGCGTCGCGAACCAGATCACGCTCCGCTGTGTCGAGTTGTGCGGGACCCTGGGCTACTCCGAAGC
>JBAVOF010000560.1:0-3076 GCA_049691835.1 Polyangiales bacterium | reverse complement strand
CTCCACGACGATGTCGCCGCTCAGGTATTGTTGCGCGAACAGCTTGTTCTCGCCGACGTACGACGAGACCATCTTGCTGATCTGACGCGTCTCCAACATGACACCGAGGCCGATTCCATCCACGCCCGCGTTGTTGGAGATGACTGTCAAGTCCTTCACCCCGGATTGCGCGACCGCGGCAATCAGTGCTTCCGGGATGCCGCACAACCCGAAACCGCCCGACATCAACGTCATACCGTCGCTCAGCAAGCCGTCGAGGGCGGCAATCGCGTCAGCGTATACCTTGTTAGCCATGGTTCGTCCTTACCTCTCGCTCGATCAGGTGACAATCCCCGGCGCTAGTTGAAGCCCAGAAGCTTTCTTGCCTCGGAAGGCGAAGCGACCTCGCGGCCTGCATTACGCGCGCACTTCGCCAGCGCTTCGATGAGCTGACCGTTGCCAGTAGTCTTGTCTCCGTTCGGCAGGTAGAACGTATCCTCGACACCGGTTCGGAGCATGCCACCAAGCTCGGCTGCTCGCTGGTGCGTCTCCCAGATCTCTTCGCGGCCAATGAGAGTCGCTTGCCAGTGAGCGTCGCCGCTTTTGTACTTCATCAACAGTTCCAGCAACTCGGCGTCGCAGGGCATGCCTGACGCGACCCCCATCACGAAATTGTAGTGCATTTCTTTGGCCATTCCGGCGCGGAGGTAGAGGCCGACCGAGCGAACGATGCCCACGTCGAAGCACTCCATCTCAGCAGTGGTGCGGGTCTCGGCCATGGCGTCGAGCATCTTCTGTATCTTGTCCACGCCATTGAGGAATACCATCGGTGGCCATGCCCAGGTGTTGTCCGTCTTGAGCTTGAGGTAATTGAGGCTGCCTGCGTTGCACGCTGCGATCTCTGGTTTGATGCGGTAGAGGCAAGCAATCGGCCCGGACACGTCGTCGTCGATCACGCCGGTCGTCTGATTGATGATCACCCCAGGACAGGCCTCGCGAATGGCGTCGCTTGCGGCCGCCGCAACTTCGGGATCCCAGGATGGGAAATGGCCCATGCCGGGTTCCTGACGCCGAAAGTGGATGTGCATGATCGATGCACCCGCGTTGTACGCATCGCGGGCCGATGCGGCCATCTCGTCGGGGGTGACTGGAACTGGGTGCTGCTTCGGGTTCGTCAGCACGCCGTTCAGTGCGCAAGTGATGATCGCCTTATCCATCTCCGTCCTCCAGGGTTGAGGCTTCTGAAGGCTTCCTAAGCTAGGTTTACGTAAACGTCAAGTGACGACCATCGCGTAAATAATCTATTGATACCGAAGGCATGCGGCGCTATCGTGTACCTCGATGGTCCTGGCCTCGAAGACTGCTGCCCGTGACGAGAGGGTGAGGGCGTTCGTCGATGCGCATGGGGAGCAAGAAGCCCCCGAGTTCTTCTCCATTTCCGACCTTGCCGAGGAGTTCGCAGTCACCCACCGTGCGATCCGCTTCTACGAATCCAAGGGCCTTCTCTCGCCAAAGCGTTTGAACGGCGCGCGCATCTACTCGCGCCGCGACCGCGCCCGCCTTCACATCATCGTACGCGCCAAGTCCCTCGGGTACACCCTCGACGAGACCAAGGACTATTTGGATCTTTACGGCCAGCAGGGCGAGGGACGCATCAAGCAACTCGAGCTATCGGTGACCAGAAGCGACGAGATGATCGCGGAGCTCGAAGCCAAGAAGCGTCAAATCGACGAGAAGATTGCGGAGCTCCGATTGATCAACAAAGTCTGCCGCCAGAAAATAGCCGAGAAGAAACGCTGAAGCGAGGCCGCGTTCAGAACCACTCCGGTCGGGCCTGGATGTACGAATCTTCATTGGTCCGGCAGAGGTTCGCCAGGTGTGGGATTCGCGGGACTTCTGTCCGAATCCAGTACTTGGTCGCCGCCTCCGTCGCTCGTTTGCGATCTGCGGGAATGGTCGCGGTGCGAGCGGCTGTGGCCATGTTGAGCCACTGCCAGCCCACGACGAGGGTGGCAAACATGTCCATGTAGTCCCAGCTATGGCCGAGCATCCCATCCGCATCGCCCGACATCCCGCGCTTGCCGAGCTCCACGGTGATCGAGCCAACCGCGGCGAGCGCCGCCTCTAGCTCGTCGCAAAGCTCAGCGTCGATGCCCGCTTCCCGCGCACGTCCGATGGTGCTGCCGATCTCTTCGGCAAGGACGCGGAGCGACGCACCTCCCTTGGACATCACTTTGCGGCCCAAGAGGTCCATGCTTTGTATCCCACTGGTGCCTTCGTGCAGCGTGTTGAGCTTCTGATCCCGCATGTAGGCTTCAGGCCGGTACTCGCTCGTGTACCCGTACCCGCCGTGGATCTGAATCGCTAGCACGTTCGCCTCAAACCCACGCTCGGCGGGGAAGGTCTTCGCGATGGGGGTGAGGAGATCGAGGAGCAGCTGAGCCCGCTCTCGGTCCTGTGGCGACCTGCCGTGCTCGGCGACGTCCGCGTACCGCGAGACGGTTCCCAAGAGTGCGAGGCTTCCTTCCACGATCGCTTTCTGTCGGAGGAGCATTCGACGCACGTCGGCGTGCTCGATGATTGCAACCGGCTCGCCGTCCCTCGCGCCGAGCTTTCGGCCCTGCTTGCGGTCGAGAGCGTAGGCGAGCGACTCGTGGTAGGCGGCGGACGCGGTTGCGGTGGCGTTGACGCCAATCATAATCCGCGCCTCGTTCATCATCTGGAACATGTAGCGAAGGCCTTGGTTGGGTTCGCCGACCAACCAGCCGCGACAGTCACCCTCGTCACCGAACTCCAGCGCCAGGCTGGGGATCCCTCTCCAACCGATCTTGTGTATCAGGCCGGCAACGGTGACGTCGTTCGCCACCAGCGTTCCACCTGCTTCGCGGAGCCTCGGGACGGCGAAGAGCGAAATGCCCTTGGTCCCTTCGGGTGAGCCGTCGATGCGCGCGAGAGTCAGATTGACGACGTTCTCAGCGATGCCGTGGTCCGCTCCGGAGATGAAGATTTTGCTTCCCTTGATGAGGTGGTACCCCTGGTCAGTCGGCGTCGCGGTGGTCGTGATCTCGCCGAGGCTGCTTCCTGCCTGTGGCTCGGT
>JBAVOF010000559.1:0-2210 GCA_049691835.1 Polyangiales bacterium | reverse complement strand
GATGAGGACCTGGCCGGAGCGCTCCATCCGCTTCGGGTCCCGATGCAGGGCGTCGATCACTGCCCCTATGAGTCCTGGGCTTTCGGCGTTGGCGAGGAACTTCCCGTACGGCCCCTTCATGGCTCCTGGCTGCTCAAAGAGCGGCGCGTTTCGCTCCGTTCGCACGAATCCGAGCCAGAGGCTGATCGCCGCCACATCGTGATCGCGGAAATCGACGGCCATGTCCATCGCCATCTTGTCCACACCCGCTTTACCTGCCCCGTAGGCCGGGCCGTGCATGTAGCAACGGGCCCCGTAGCTCGACGTGAACACGACGAGGCTGCCGCCGGTTTGAGTCAGGAGCGGGGCGGCGAAATAGCTTGCGACGTAGTGTGACCGTTGACCGACGTCGAGGATGCGAAGCAAGTCGAGGGACTTTTCCCAGAAGGCGCCTGGCTTGCCGAGCTCTCTTGGAACCGCGGTGGCATTGTTCACCAAGATGTCCAGGCGCTGCTGTTCAGCAGCGACCCGTTCGAACAAGCGATGCACCTGTTCGTCGTCGCAGTGATCACAGGGCACGGCGATACCGGTTCCGCCGGCCTGCGTCACCGCATCGGCGGTGCTCTGTACCGTTCCCCCAAGAGGGTGCGCCTTGCCGCCTTCCTGGCTCCGCCCGGTTACGTACACCGTGGCGCCTGCGGCACCGAGCGCGATGGCGATACCTTTTCCGACGCCGCGGCTCGCACCGGTGACGACGGCAACTCTGGCTGGGCTGGCGCGCATGGCGCTAGGTTTCTAGCACGGCTGGCGAGACGAAGTAGTGCTTTCGAATCCAGAGAGCGACACCGACCAGAGCGATCAGCACAGGCACTTCGACCAGCGGCCCAATTACCGCCGCGAAGGCCGCCCCGTGATGGATTCCAAACGTTGCGACCGCCACGGCGATCGCGAGCTCGAAGTTGTTCGACGCAGCGGTGAACGAAAGGGTCGCCGATTCCTCGTAGTTGGCGCCGGCGCGGTTCGAGAGCCAGAACGAGATGAAGAACATCGCTACGAAGTAGATGAGGAGCGGCACGGCGATTCGCACGACGTCCAAGGGGAGCTGCACGATCGTGTCGCCCTTGAGCGAGAACATCACCACGATCGTAAACAAGAGCGCGACCAGGGTGATGGGACCGATGCGGGAAGCGAAGCTCCGGTCGTACCAGTCGCGTCCTTTGATCTCGATGAGCGTCGTCCGCGTGACGAAGCCCGCCGCAAACGGGACGCCCAGGTAGATCGCAACGCTCTTTGCGATTTCACCGATCGTGATGTCGACGGCAACACCTTGGAGGCCGAGTTTGGTGGGCAGCCAGGTGACGAAGAACCAAGCGTAGACGGAAAAGAACAGAATCTGAAAGACCGAGTTGAACGCGACGAGACCGGCGGCGTACTCACGATCGCCTCCGGCCAAATCGTTCCAAACGATGACCATCGCGATGCAGCGCGCGAGTCCGATCAGGATCAGGCCGACCATGTACTCGGGCTTGTCAGGCAAGAAGACGACCGCCAGCCCGAACATGAGCGCTGGGCCGACCACCCAGTTCTGAATCAGCGAGAGCGCGAGCACCTTCTTGTTCTGAAAAACCCGACCCATCTCCTCGTAGCGAACTTTCGCGAGCGGCGGGTACATCATCAGAATCAATCCGATTGCGATCGGAATGGAGGTCGTGCCAACGCTCATCGAATCGAGGGCCGTCGCGAAGCCAGGAACCAGGTGGCCGAGGCCGATGCCGAGGCCCATTGCGACGAAGATCCACAGAGTGAGGTAGCGATCCAGGAAGGAGAGACGGCGTTTCTCGTAAGGCATGGTCGATAGCTTTGCGTGGCAGGACGCGGGAGCATTCCATATACTCCGCTGCGATGGAAGCCGCGTTGCATCAACCCCGGCCCAGTGAGTATTTCATCGAGGGCCGGACCGTGACCATGCCCTGTGTCGTGCGGGATGCGCGCTCAGCAACCGGCACTTGGCTGGTGAGCTCCCGTGCAGCGCGCACACTACTGCCAGGCCCGGAGCTCGAGATCGCCGAGGTGCTTCCCGGCCGCGGCTTGCTGAGCATCGCGTGCATCGACTACCTGGACAACGATCTCGGCGACTACAACGAGGTTTCGATTGCGGTGTTCGTCCGCAAGCGCGGCGATCGAAAGGGCGTTCCATTTGTCGGCCCGGTGTTCGACTTGATGCGGGGCGT
>JBAVOF010000558.1:0-1921 GCA_049691835.1 Polyangiales bacterium | reverse complement strand
GACTTACCACTCTTGAAAGGCGACACTTCCAATGTCGATCCACTTCGAGTGGGATCCCGCGAAGAACGATGCCAACCAACGAAAGCACGGCCTACGGTTCGAAGACGTCAAAGCGATATTCCTTTGGCCGAGCACGCGTCGCGACAACATCGATGACACCTACGCGGGTCGCGAGCATCGCTTCGTTTCGCTTGGCCCACTGCCAAGTGGCCTTGTCAGCGTCGTTTGGACGGAGCCCCGTCAATGTACCGTCCGAATCATCAGTGCCCGTCGGGCCACCAAGCGCGAACGTCGCCTCTACCGCGAGGAGATGGATCAAGAGCGATGACTGACGTTCCAGACATTCCAGAGTGGACAAGAGCGGATTTCAAGAGCTCCATCCGCGGCTCTACGCGCCGCCGCATCATGGAAGGCCGAATCGAGTCCGGCAGAGACATCGTGGCGCTCCGAAGGTTCACCAAGCTCAGCCAAAAAGAGTTCGCCCGCGCCCTCGAGATCAGCGTGCACACCCTGCGCAACTGGGAGCAAGGCCGCCGCCAACCCGAAGGCCCCGCCATCGCCCTCCTCAAAATCGCAGCCCGACACCCCAACATCGTCCGCCGTGCAGCAGGCCACGACCCGTCACCCAAGCGCGCAACCCGCTAGCACTGGCCGCGCCTGCCCCGTGGTGGCTTCGAACGAACGCGCGCAACTTCCGACGCTACCGCCCGATGACCAGCCATGAGCATTGACAACGAAGCTCCAAATGATATCATTGATATCAAGCGGCAAATGGCCCAACTCATTGTCCGAGAGCTCGAAGAGTCTGTCGTCCGCGCGTTGAAGGCGCGCGCGGCCAAGAAGGGGGTGTCTGCCGAGGCCGAGCACCGTGCGATCCTTCGCGAGGTGCTACTCCGCCGCTCGAGCCGCTCGTTCAAAGAAGCGCTGCTCTCGATCCCCAACGTTGGCGACGATGCCGACTTCGCGATCGAGCGCGATGTCGACCGTGACGATGGCCTATCTTCTTGACACCAACGTCGTCTCCGAGCTTCGCAAGGGCAGCCGCTGCAACTCCGCCGTCTGGGAGTGGTTCGGCGCGCTCGACGAAGCCGACACCTACCTCAGCGTGCTGGTCATCGGCGAAATCGAACGCGGCATCGAGCGCATCCGCGAGCGCGATTCAAAATCCGCGACGCGCCTCCGCCGCTGGCTCTCCGGGCTATGCACTCAGTTCGAAGACCGGATCCTTCCCGTGACTCTCCCCATCGCACGCATGTGGGGCAAGATGGGCGCGCCCAACCCCATCCCCACGGTCGACGGCCTCCTCGCCGCCACCGCCCACGTCCACGGCCTCATCCTCGCCACCCGCAACGTCCGCCAAGTCGAAGCCCTCGACATCGAGTGGTTCAACCCATTCACGAGCGCACGGTGAGTATGTGCTCGTCTTCCTCGACGAGCCGCCCGAGCTCACCGAAGAGCAAGAAGCCAGGAGCCTACGGACACGCCCCAGCAAACTCGACCCTGACACCCGCGGCCGCAGCCTGGCATGCGTTGCCGTACGTTGTGCAGTTGCATCCGCACACCGGGTCGAACACCGCCGGGCACGTGAGCGGTCGTGCCACGCACTCTCCCGGTTCGTCGCACGAGACATCCGAGGCGCAGTAGTCCGCCGCGACACAATCGTCATTGCTCTCGCAGCGGCACTCGCCCTCGCTCGCAACAGCGACGCCGGCCGCCGCCGCATCGCACCCGTTGCCGTAGGTCTCGCCATCGCAGCCGCACACCGGCATGAAGATGTCCGGGCAGTTGATCGGCCGCGCTTCGCAGGTGCCGGGCGCAGTACAGTTCTCGAGATTGCAGTAGTCCGCCGCGTCGCAGTCGTCGTTGGTCGCGCAACCGCTGCCTCCGCCGCCTCCCATGCCGCCCGCGCCCGCTGTTCCGC
>JBAVOF010000557.1:0-3383 GCA_049691835.1 Polyangiales bacterium | reverse complement strand
GGCATCCTCACGAAGCAGATGTACGAAGACCCCGTGCCGCCAAAGGTCCGCGTGCCCCAAATCTCCGAACGCGTCGAACGACTCATCATGCGCTGCTTGGAGAAGAAGCGGGAGCATCGCTATCAGACGATGCACGAGGTCGAAGTGGACCTTCAAAACGCCCAGGGCGCCGCGAATCCAAGCGGACCCGATATCGTCACGCTGGCGCCCGTTCATCGTCCTGTCCGGGAGCGTCAACGCGTTTCTGCAGTCTACCTAGGGGGGCTCGGGGTGTCCCTTCTGATGCTGCTCGGAAGCCTGGCTCTCGACGCGTACACCGAGCGTCGGACCGATTTGGGCAACGCGAGCCCTGCCCAGAGCTCCGCGATGCCCAAGACGCCCGTCCGCGCAGCGATGCTCGCTAGTCCGGGGGAATCAGGGGAGGACCGCGACGCGAGGGGCAACCATGGGATCGCCAACCCTTCAGAGCTCGGGGATGCCGAGGTCGAGGCGGCCCCGCCCAAAAAAGTCCGCCGCAAGCCCAGGCAGCACGTCAAGGCCTTGCCTGCAGCCGACGACGCGATCCTCGATCCTTGGAACTAGGGCGGTTTCGCTGCCGGTTGCCCGTCCTGGAGCGAACGGCTACGGTGGCGCTCCATGGGGTCGCGATTTGACCCGCAGAGCGCGTCCGGCCTCTTCGCTCTGGGGATCTTGCTTATCTTTGGTGCACTCTCGACCGGCTGCGTCAACAAGAGTGGAGATCCGCTGCCACCCGGGCTGATGTCGTTCCCCATCGCGATCAAGCTCTCGCGCGACGAAGATGCCGAGGGCAAACCGAAGTTCGTTTACGTCACGAGCTCGAACTTCGCGCTCCAGTACAACGCCGGAAACGTTCAGTCGTACGACTTGGACCTGGCCGTCGGCGCCATCGAAGCCGTATGTATGGGGCCCGGTGTCCTAGCGATCTGCCTAGAGCCGGAGTTTTCGGGCGACATCAGGGATCCTAGTTGCTCATGCAAACCTCTGAGCGACCCCGACTGCGTCCCGACGGGCACCGGGATACTGGAGCAGTGCCTGGAGGACGACTACGAGGGCGACGTGAATGATGAGCGCTGCGCCTGCAACCCTCTGTTCGACGATGCCGGGACGGGAGCCAACGCATGCGTCGCCATCCCGGCCAACCGATGCACCGTCGTTCCAGTCGAGCTCGAGATTAGCGAGCCGAGCGCTGCCCTGAAGGTCGTGCGCGTCCCCGGGCTTCTCCCCGGAGAAGTCGAGATCGGGTCTTTCTCGGACGGGATGGGCGTGTCGACCGATGGCCGACGCATCTACGTGCCCGTCCGAAGCGACGCCAACCTCACGTTCATCGACACCAACGACAAAGGGCAATTGCGGTGTGGAGGGGAGTTCGGGGAGAAGCACACCTGTTCGAGCGCCTACCGGTCGGGGAGCATCGAGCAGGTGAACCCAAACGAGGACCTCGTTCTGCCGAACGATCCCGTGGATGTATACGTCGGTGATCTGGCAGCGGACTTCGCCTCGCCCAACGACCCGGATGACCCGGCCTTTCGCGGCGACTACATCTTGATGGCGCATCGGGAGGGGGAAGCGAGCATGTTTTTCGACCAGTTTCGCCCGGGCGGCCCCGAACCCCTCAAACGCCCCCGCCTCGCTGCCACGATCGAGGGGCTGGCGCCGGAACAAGTGACCATCACCTACGAGCCCGGCGCCAAGCGCGCCTGGATACCCAGCGCCGAGGCAGCGGCAATCATTCGGGTGGGGATCGGAATCGATGGAGATCCCACGCAAAGCTATCTGTTCAACGCCGGGACGCTCTTGGTCACGGGGCTGGACAACGGAGCCCAAAATCGCGACATCGTGTTCGATCCTCGCCCCGATCGGAACGTCGCCTACATCGTGTCCAAGGCGCCCGAAGCACTCGTGGTCGCCCAGAGCGAAGCCGCGGGCGGCAACCTGAGCATGATCGGACAGGTCTCGGCTTGCCTCGATCCCTCGCGCGTGCAACTCGCGGAAGTGCCGGCGCGCGGCGGGACGGTACTTTTGGCGTTCGTGAGCTGTTTCCTCTCGAGCAACGTGTTCGTCATCGACATCGACCGGTTTCAGGGGATTACCTTGCTGACGAACATCAGCGGAGCCTTCGAGTTCGTCATCGATGGTTCCCGACTTCTCATGTACATGGCCGACTTCAGCACCTCCGTGATTCGCGTGGCCGATCTCCGGCAACTCCTGAAATGTCTCGAAGAAGGTGCCGAAGGACCTGAGGAGTGCGCACCCGTGCTCATCGGTCTGATCGGGCTCCCCCAACCAATATCGTTGCTCCCACGATGACGCGCGTCCTCGCCATCGCGTTGTGCGGCCTCGCCCTCACGGCTTGCAACAACAACTCCAGCAACGTCGTTCTGGCATCGCTGAGCCGCTCGGAGAAGATTCAACTCTTCTGCGCGGACGTGCAGTTGGTCGACGGCAACTACTACGACGTCTCGCAGGTCCTACCCATCGAAGTCTGCGCCGGTGACGCCGTCTTTGCTCCGGACGTGACTCCCCAGTTCTTGGGGGCGGTGACCCAAGTCCAGACGGGCGAAGTCGCAGTCGTCAGCTTCACGACCTCGGCGATCTTCGACACGAACCGCACGGTCCCAGGCGTCACCGCCTTTCGCGTCGGCGAGCAACCGACCGGGATTCAAATCTCTCCGGTCGAATCGAGCTACACCTACGTCAGCAGCTTCAGCCCGAAGAGCGTTCAGGCCATCCCCACCGAGCTCCTCGTCGCGCGCGACGAGGAGTTCGTGACGCAGCAGGTCCGATTCGATGCCGGCCCGACGGACTTGGCACTCTACGAGCGCACGCTACCCATCGACGTGCAAGTCGACGAAAACGACCAGGTCACCGGCGCCACGGGGAGCTTCACGTACCGCTACCTCTATGCAGCCATCCCGGAGCTCGGGCAGATTGCGCAGATCCCGGTCATTGCGACGCCTGACGGCAAACACGATCGTCTTGATGAAGAGGGCGTTCAGATCTTCACTCTTGGCACGTACAACTGCGAGACAGTCGTCCCGGTGGAACCACCGCCCCCGACGGACGAGGACTACCATCGGATCTGTCCCCAGGGCGCCGGAAACGTGCCTGGTCGCGAGGTCAAGCCCGTCGACACGACGATCACCTGCAGCGACGGCCCGCGGCAAGGTCCCAGCCCCGTCGCACTCGTGATCGACAATGGACTCCAGGGCGACGGGACAGGGGAGCTCGACGATGTTCTGCTCGTGGCCGACTCCAACCAGCCGGTGATTCATCGCTTCCGTCTGGACGAAGCGGGCGCCACTCCGCTTGAGCCAATCGTCAGCGGCACCCCGACCACCGACATCTCGGGCACGCCCTTCGTG
>JBAVOF010000556.1:0-7042 GCA_049691835.1 Polyangiales bacterium | reverse complement strand
AGTCTGGATCACGGAGGCAGGGCTTCTTCGAGCTGGTTTTGTGCAGACGATCGAGCCTCCGAGTGGAATGAGCGTTCGACGGACCTACGAGCCAATCTTGATCGCGGGCGCAATGGATAACCCGCTGTCCGCCGACGGCTTCGATGCCCCGTTGACGCGTGCGGGCGAGATCGTCGGCGTTCTTGCAGCCGAGTTCGAGCGCGGCACCGACCTGCCTGCCCGTCTGGAAGACGCCGTGCTGATCGCGGCCGCTCAAGCCAGCGCGGCGATCGAGAACGGGTTCCTCCGTCGAGAATCTCTTCATCTGCGCGACTACCTCGAGAAGCTCCTGGAGCACGCCAACATCCCGGTCTTGGTCATCGGTCGAGATCGGGGAATTCGCGTTGTCAGTGGCGCCTTTGGTCGAATCACGGGACTCGAACGAAGCGAGCTGGTCGGCAAAGACGTGCTCCAGTTGGCAAGCCAGAATGAACGCGTCCGGGTCTTGTCGGCCTTCGTGAGCGCCCTTCGCGGCGCCGACGTACAACCCTTCGAGCTGCGGCTGCCTAAGGCCGGGGGAGGCCACGCACGCCTGCAGTTCACGCTAGCGCCCATTCTCGATGCGGAAGGAAGAGTCGCCGGTGTGGTCGCGATCGGCCAAGACCGAACCGAGGTGCGCGAGCTCGAGGGGCAGGTGATCCACGCAGAGAAGCTAGCCACGCTCGGGCAGCTCGCCGCGGGCATCGTTCACGAGATCAACAACCCTTTGACGAGTATCTCGGTCTACGGCGAGTACCTGCTCAGCAAGCTGACGCGCGCTGGTGCGGAACCGTCGGATCTGAAGCGGGTGGAGCGAATCATGCGGAGCTCGGATCGCATCATGTCGTTCACGCGTAATCTCCTGACCTACGCGCGTCCGTCGAAAGAGGAAGCGCAACCCGTTTTTCTGAACGAGATCGTCGAAGAGGCGGTCGACTTCTGCGAGCACGTCATTCGGGAAGCGGGGGTAACGGTGTTGCGGGACTACGGTGACGACCTTCCCGAGGTAAACGCCGTGCCCGGGCAACTTCATCAAATCTTCGTCAATCTCCTCACGAACGTATGCAACGCGGCGCCGGAAGAAGGTGGACGCGTTCGTCTGTCCACGCGTCTGCACGGCCGCGACCAGATCCGAATCGAGGTCGAGGATAACGGTGTCGGGATTCGACCCACCGAGCTCAAGCGGGTCTTCGAGCCATTTTTCTCGACCCACCGAAAGGGGACGGGAACTGGGCTCGGCCTATCCATCGTCAAGAATATCGTCGAGCAGCATCGCGGAAGCATCGAGATCGATAGCGAAGCAGGCTGCGGCACCACCGTATTGATCACGCTCCCGTGCGCCGACCCATAAACGACTGCAATCACGGGGATTTTCATTAAACGGTCGCCTCCGTGCGTACGGGTGGAATCAAGCACGGACCTCGGCGGTTAGAAGAAAAAGGGAGGTATGTTCATGTTTCAAACCCGGATGCAGCGGCTCTGGCTCATTGCCCTGGGCGCGTCGTTCGCCGTCGCCATGTTTGGTACAGCGTCGGCGTCACCCTCGAAGGGGTCCATCGACGAAGACGCCTTGTCGCGGGCTGTCGCTTTCGAAACCGCACTGACCTCCGTCGCCGAGTCGGTGTCGCCGACCGTCGTGAGCATCCAAGTGGAAATGACCACCCCTCAGAATGATGGTTTTCCGTTTTTCTTCGGAGGCCAGAGCCGTGGCGGCATCGTTCGCGGCGGCGGCTCGGGCGTCATCCTCCGCGCCGACGGATACATCCTGACCAACAACCACGTCATCCGCGAGGCGAGCCGCATCGATATCCATCTGCAGAACGGAAAGAGCTATCCAGCGCGACTGGTCGGCGCGGATTCGGCCACAGACCTGGCAATGCTCAAGATCGACGCGACCGGCCTACCGCAGGCGGAGTTCGCGTCGTCGGAGAACGCTAGGGTTGGACAGTTCGTCATTGCAATCGGTTCGCCATTCGGGCTCGACTACACCGTGACGACAGGCGTCCTCAGCGCGAAAGGTCGCGGTGGGATTGGCGCGAACGAGATCGAGGACTATCTCCAAACGGACGCTAGCATCAATCCGGGAAACTCCGGGGGTCCGCTCGTCGACCTTCGGGGCCGAGTGCTGGGCATCAATACCATGATCATCGGCCATGGGTCGGGCATCGGCTTTGCGATCCCATCTGAGATTGCGCAGCGCGTGGCGCAGCAACTCATCGAAAGCGGAACGGTCAAACGTGCCTGGCTCGGCGTCTCGTTTCAAGAGATCACACCCGAGTTAGCCTCTCATTTCGGCGGAATCGTCGACGGCGGGGCCCTAGTCAACTCCGTGATTGCGCAGGGGCCGGCGGACAGAGCAGGTTTGCAGCCGGGAGACGTCATCACTGCGATCGGCGGCCAGCCGATCCGCGACGGAAGCGACTTGCTGCGTGCGATCTTGCGGCACGGGGTCGGCGACCGGCTGACGCTCGATGTGCGCCGCGGCGACACAAACAGCAAGATGATTCTGGTAACCGGCGAGAGACCCACGGAAGCCAACGCTCAACCGCGTACCCAAGGCCCTCAAGACCAGGGCATGCTGGGCCTCGCGCTCGCGGACTTGACCCCGAGCCTTCGCGACCGGTTCCGCTACGAAGGGGAAGGCCGAGTGTTCATCCGCGGTGTGGCGCCTGGATCCGACGCGGATCGGGCGGGCCTTCGTCCCGGTGACATCATTCTCCAAGCCGATCGGCAACCGGTCGCGTCGATCACCGACGTTCGGGCAGCCCTGAGCGATGGAAAAGCCCTGCTGTACGTCGAACGCGACTCCCAGCGCTTTTTTCGACCCATCACACAGTCGAAATAGGGCACCGCCACCCGGCTATCGAGCGATCGTGATCTCGATGGCAGAGCCGTGAGCTTCTACCCGATAGGCCGGGTGACGTCCTGCGACGAAGCGCAGTGTCAGCTCGGAGAAGTCTCCCCGGTTGAGGATGCTGGCGTGCTCGACATCGGGGTGTGCCGTGGCGATGGGTCCGGCGCGTGAGAGAGCCAGGCTCCCCGGGATGGTGACCGAGAACCCGTCCTCCTCGACGATCCCATCCAGCTCGGTCACGTCTTTGCTCATCTGCAGCACGAACCTCTCGCCACCTGCCACGGCGTCCGAACCAAAGGCCGAACCGCGGACTGGCTTGGGCGGCAGAGACTCCGCTCGAGGTCCAGAACCCTGGAGAGCTCCGACTGTCGCGGTGCTCGCGGACTTTGCCTCGCTGTCCGACGGCGCCTGTGCCGGGCGGGGCGACGCGAGGGCTTCACTTGGTGCCTCGGACTCGATCTCGGAAGCGCTCCCGGCAGCATCCGGTTCTGCCTCAGCGCTTCCCGAGGCCGCCCACCAGTAGACCCCCCAACCGGCGACTACGATCGCAAGGGCCATCACCGCGACGATCAGATAGCGACGGCCGTTGCGTCTGGTGTTCTTGAGGTGCGCTCGCGCAGCTTCGCTCCGAGGGACCTGCTTGCGGCGCGGTTTCTCATCGAGCTGCGAGCGCAGGGCGCCGATGAAGCGGACTGCGAGCGCAAACAGGCTCTTCACGTTCGCGGCGACCCGCGGAATGATCCCCTCGGTCAGCGCTTTGCGGCCGCTGCCCAGCACGTCCACAAGCTGCTCGGCCAACCGCTTCGCATGAGAGCGAGCTCGATCGGCGGCCGTCGCGCTCACCGTAACCTCGACCTCAGGGTCGTAACGGACGATTCGCGGGGTGTCGTGCATCCGCTCTTCGCCGCTGCGCTGGCTCACCCTGGTTCTGGGTGGCGTCTCATCCGGCAAGGTGTCCCGATCGCCTGGCACAAGGACGGCGCGCTCGCTGGCACCTTCGACCTCGTAGCCGATGCTCAGCACCAGCTTCGGTGTCTTGTCGTCCATCTTGAGCTCGACGGCCTCGAGGTGACCGCGACGCCCGGCGCTTTCGTTGAGAATCTCACTTCCGATCGCCAGGAACGGAAGCGGCTGCTCGACCGAAAGCTCGGTGCCGGTTTCCGAGCGCACTTCCGCCACGATCGGAGTGCCGACCCCGTCGAGCAGGAGACGAACGACGGGAGCCCGGGCCGTTCTGCGGCCCCAGCGCTGGATCAATGCCTCAATCCGAATCTGGTCGTCGTCCGACAGATGCGTGAAACGGATCCCGAACTCGCCGACGTGCGGACCTCCCTGGTGAGCCCAGACGACCCGCCCGATCATCTCGATCGCCTCGCCCCCCGCGGGGTTCTCTAGCTGGCAACGGAGAGTCGAGCCGACCTCCGGCAACACAGATGCGCGCATCGACAACCCACCGGCGCCTACATTGACGCCGTCCGCCTCGAACTCCTGGTGGAACCCCTCGGGGTGGAGCTTGATCAGAACCTCATCGAGCGGCACGCGCGGCGGCCGAGGTGCTTGATGGTAACCCGCGGATGTGTTCATCGAATGCTCTCCTGCGCGACTCGGGAGTCGTCCCATCACGACTGGTCCCAAAACTACGCCGACGCGTCCACTTTTCTGCAACCCGCTTCCTTGACGGCGACGCAGCCGGACCCCAGTCTTTGCGGCCACGATGGGAGTGCGAATCACGGTGCAGTCGCTTTGGACGAAGAGCGCCGCTTCGACTTTCCTCTACGAGTTCACACAACCCCGCATCGTCATCGGCCGCTCGCGGAGCGCAGACGTTCAGCTGCCGCACGCCGCAGTGAGCGTGACCCACGCGAGCATTCGCGAACAAAATGCCGGATACGTGCTAGTCGATGAGGGCTCGACGAACGGCACGCGTATCGACGATGTTCGTGTGGTTGCGGGTCGCCCCAAGATGCTGCGCAACCATAGCGTCGTCGATCTCGGCGGCTATCGGCTCACCGTCGACGTCGGAGTTGCGGTCGCTCAATCGATCTCGGCCCGATTCACCGCCGACTACGCACGTCGAATCCTCTCCGAACAACTCGAGATCGAGGATGCGATAAGTCTCGATACGGAACTGATCGCCCTTCAGAACAGCGCCGACCAGAGTGTGGATCTCCTCCCAATTCCCAGAGAGACGGTGAGTGAGCCGCCCCCAGCGAGGGAGTCCAGGCCATCGAGGCCGCGAGCGTCGACGCCGGGCGCCCAGGAAGCGACGCAGCCGATCAAGCTAGGTCGCAGCGAGATGGCGGTCTACGCACTAGCCGCACTCGTGGTTGCAGCGAGTATCATCGCAATGGCTCTCTTGACGCGATCCTAAGCGTTGCGCAGATAGATCAGGCGAAGTCCTTCGAGCGTGAGAAACTCATCAACCTCGTCGATCGTCTCGCTGTCGGGCTCGATGAGCGCCGCAAGCCCGCCCGTTCCGATGACCGTGACTTCGGTGTCCATTTCGGCAGTGAGTCGTCGCACCAGCCCGTCGACGAGCCCCACGTAGCCGAACACGATACCAGCTTGCATCGAATGCACGGTGTTGCGCCCAATCGCGCGTGGCGGTCGGGCAATTTCGCTGCGAGGTAGCTTGGCGGCCCGGGAAAACAAGGCATTCGCGCTGATCTGCATGCCCGGTGAAATCGCGCCGCCGAGATACTCGCCCTTTTCAGAGATACAATCGAAGGTCGTTGCGGTGCCGAAGTCGACGACGATGGCGGCGCCCTTCACCCGCTCGTAGGCTGCGACGGCGTTGACGATGCGATCGGCGCCAACCTCGCGAGGGTTCTCGTAGAGCACAGGCATCCCGGTCTTGATCCCTGGACCCACGACCATGATCTCATGATCGAACGCGCGGTCGACTGCATTGATGACAGTATCGTTCAACGAAGGAACGACCGAAGCCAGGATGCTGGCGCGCACTTCCGAGCGCTTGATCCCGGCAAGCTGCAGAAGATTGAGCAGCAGAACATGATACTCATCGCTCGTTCGACCCTTCGCCGTCTCGATTCGAAAGTCGTGGACCAACCGGTCCCCGTCATAGAGGCCGAGGACAGTGTGCGTGTTGCCGACGTCGACGACGAGGAGCATTTAGCGAGGCCGAAGAGACAGGGTCAGATCGAGGAGGTCCCCGAACGTCTTGGGTCGTGGGAACTCGGGTTGATCCGTCGAGTAGACCACCGGCTGTCCAGTTGGGGCAACGCTCTGCGGTCGAATCGACTCGGGACGACGCGGTTGAGACGATGCCGCGGGTGGGCCGGAGGACGACCGAATCGAACGAGCTCGCGGTTCAACCGACAGCGGCCGCTCGACCCGCGGCGGTTGTGAGGAGTAGCGCGTCGGGCTGTCCATCGAAGGTGAGGTCGGTGGCTCCGGCGGCGGCGAAGCGGGGAGCTGCGTCGGAAACGCGCTTGGAAAGGGCGTCCTCTGCGCTATCGGCCGCGAGGCGGGAGAGGACTGAGCCGGCGGAGGTGAGCTCGAGTGTATCGCGGCAGCCGAGGTCGTACCCGAGCCGGCACGAATCCGATCGAGGGCGTCGGCGGCGCGAGTCGCCCGCTCCTCAGGGCGCTTGGCCCTCACCTTGTCGAGCAGAGACCGAAGCCTGTCTTCTCGATTGCTCATGATGCCCTCTTCGTCTCGAGCATCCCGACGATAGCAGGCAGGTCCGCTCCATCCTTGAACCAACCCCAAACGGTCTCCGCAACCTCGAAGTCGACCATGATGAATTTCGAATCGCCGGTCGGAACGCAGGAGACCTGCCGTTGGGAGATCTCGGAGAACATGCCACCCAACAGCGCCGCTGCGCCAAGCTCGTCTTCATCGAGCTCGGGTTTGTCCCGTAGCGCAATCACGAGAGCGGCGCCCCATCTCTCGAACGCCAAGCGTCCCCATCCAAATAGCGAGGTCACCGCCGAGGCGTGACCGAGCACTGCCTCGGGCGAGAGCACCGACGAGGGTCTGTCCAACCCGCCGAGCACTTGCTCGCCAAGCAACTCACCCAATCGTCGCAGCGGCGTGAGGTCGCCGTCGCGCGCGGCCGCCGCAACCAATGCGGACAGCACGTCTTCGCTGAGGATGACCACTCGCTCCCCCGTGCGCGTGCGGACTAGGCCCCCGGTCAGATTGAAC
>JBAVOF010000555.1:0-7935 GCA_049691835.1 Polyangiales bacterium | reverse complement strand
GGACGACGCCACCGGCGCCATCAGCAGCTGGGAGGCGATCAAGGCAAAAGAAAAACAGGAGCGGGGGGCGCTCGGCGGCGTTCCGGTCGCGCTGCCGAGCCTTCTTCGCGCCGTACGCATCGGCGAGAAGGCCAGCGCCGTGGGCTACGACTGGCCGGATGCCGGTGGTCCGCGCGCTAAGATCGACGAGGAGCTCAAAGAGTTGGATGAGGCGGCTGCGAATGGCGACACTGCCGCTCTCGAGCACGAGCTCGGGGATCTTCTGTTTGCCCTCGCGACCTACGGGCGTAAGCAAGGTCTGGATCCAGAGGCCGCGCTTCGGGGCTCGCTCAATCGATTTGCTTCGCGCTTTCGACATTGCGAGCTAGCCGCCGGCGCGGATGGCAGGAGCCTCCGCGATTGTGACGAATCGACGCTCGACCAGATGTGGGAGCGTGCGAAGGCGGCCGAACGCGAGCGGTAGGACCGTCCTGAGGGTTAGAGCCGTTCTTCCGGAAACGGCATGACCGCCTGAATCGAGGGAGCGCCTACGAGCAGCATCAGCAGTCGGTCGACGCCGAGGGCATTGCCGCCGCTCGGCGGCATGCCCTGCGCCAAGTCTGCTAGAAAGCGCTCGTCGATTGGATATACGGGGGCACCCAACGATGCCCGCGCTGCTTGGTCCCGTTGAAACCGTTGGCGCTGTTCCGTGGCGTCGGTCAGCTCGCCGAAGCCGTTGCACAGCTCCACCCCCCGGTAAAACGCCTCGAATCGATCCGCCCTGCCGTTGGGCTTGAGCCTTGCGAGCGATGCCATCGACGCAGGCCAGTCGGTGACGACGACAGGTCGCTCGTTACCAAGACGCGGCTGCACCTCTTCGACCCAGACGCGATAGAATCGCTGCTCATCGTGCACCACCGTATCGAGCGTGAGGTTGGCATGGAACTGCAACGCGTCGTCGACGGTAAGCTGCTGCCACGGTGGCTGGAGCTCTGGTGCAGGCTGGTCCAGAGCTTGCGCGACGAATGTCACCAACTCTTCGGTGTCGCGAATCAAGTCCTCGGAGCTCGCGCCCGCACGATACCACTCGAGCATGGTGAACTCGCGCTCGTGATAGCGCCCCTGCTCTTCGCCTCGGTAGCTTCGGCAAAGCTGGAAGATTCTCTGCGCGCCGGCGCTAAGTAGGCGTTTCATCTGATACTCGGGGCTGGTGGCGAGCCAGCCCAGCGATCGCCCCTTCGGGTCCCGCACCTCCAATGCCGATAGGTGCACGTCCAGCCCAGGGGAGGGCACGATTGCAGGAGTGTCCACCTCGATGAAGTCGCGCTCCTCGAAGAAGCGGCGGATCGCGCGAAGGAGAACGGCTCGGAGCTCCACGACCTTCAGCACGGCCGGATCACCGGGCACCGCCATGGTGGCCCTCAGCCTTTGACGCGCTCTACGTATTCGCCGGTGCGCGTATCGACCTTCAATTTGTCCCCGGCGTTCACGAAGAGCGGCACGTTGATTTGCAGCCCGGTTTCGAGCGTTGCTGGTTTGGTCGTGTTGCTGCTCGTGTCGCCCTTGAAGCCAGGTTCCGTCTCGGTCACGACGAGCTCGACGAAGGTCGGAGGCGTCACGCCGATCGGCCGACCCTCGAAGAGCATGACGTCCACCTGAGTGCCATCGAGGAGATAGTGCACACTATCGCCGAGTTGCTCGTTGGACAGTGTGATCTGTTCGTAACTCTGTGTATCCATGAAAACGCGTGCATCGCCCTCGGGGTACAGATACTGCACCGTTCGTTCTTCGGTGTCGGCTTTCTCAAGCTTCTCGCCGCTCTTGAAGGTACGCTCGATGACAGCACCAGTCATCATGTTCTTGATACGAGTGCGGACGAACGCCTGACCTTTGCCCGGCTTCACGAACTGATGATCGACCACCGCCCATGGCACGCCGTCCATGAGCATCTTGAAGCCTTTTTTGATGTCTGAGGTGTCTGTCATGGGGTTAGTTCTCGCGAATTTTCTGAGACGCGACGAGAAGGTCGCTCGGTTGATTGGGGGATTCGCTGCTCTCGGCGGTGATTTGCAACTCGAACTCGCGTAGCGACGTCGCAATCGCTGCCCGTCCGACCTGGGCCTCCGCATCGTAATCGAGCGCCTGCTGACGCAGTGGATATTCCCCAATGGGGGTAAACCACACGACGTAGTGCGTGAGCCCGTCCTCGAGTTTTCCGGGGGGGAGGAGATGGTCCAGCGTCACGGTGATGAGGATTTCGTCACCGCTGCTCTTGTCGATGTCGATTTCTCCTTGCGTGGCCGGCACATAAGCGCTGCCCACCAGCGCATAATCCGCTGGGGGATTACAGCTAGCGATCATCGAAAGCACCATCAAGGAAATCAGACGCATCCCTCCGAAGACCTCCACGGCCGGGCTTTTAGGCGGCCCGTCTGGCCCCGTCAAGCGCCAGCCCTTGCCTCGGGTCCGCGTCGGTTGTACTCCGGGTTTCATGCGGGATGTCGACGAAGAGGTGCGCGAAATCAAGAAGGAGATCGTCGAGAGCCGCGCCCTCGTCATCAAGACCAACAACCTCGTCAATGCTCTGGCTGCCGACATCAAGTCGATCGCGAGGCGTCAGGCGGGGTACGAGCGGCGGCTGAACTGGAACAGCGGTGTTGCGATTGCGGTGATCGGAGTTCTCTCGTTCGCCGGACTCAAGCTCTATTTCGATGCACAGATCGGCGGGGTGCGGGCCGAGATGACCGACGCCGAGGCCACCGCGGATGAGCTTCGAAGCGACTTGGGCGACGAGGTGCGCCGGGCCTCGGACAGGGCGACGGCTGCCACCAAAGCGGCCAAGTACTACGATCTGATTCGTGCCCGCAAGCGCCTCGAGGTCGTCCAAGAGTATCCGGCGGTCACCAAAGAGGCATTGTCACCAGCCGAGGCGGCCGTGTTCCGCGACTTCGAGCAGCAGTTCAGACAAGATCTGTCCCTCGAAGCGTATCAGAAAGGCTTGGCTCTGGCCGAAGTCCGGAAGCACGGAGACGCGATCAAACGCTTCGAGGAGGCGATCAAGCTGCATCCGACCGGCCCGACGGCTCCCGCCATCAAGCACAGCCTTGCGCTGTCGTTGCGCCACGAAAAGCGGTCTGCGGAGGCGCTGGTCTTCGCGCAGCAGGTGGCCGACCAAACCACCAACACGGCGCTGCAGCCTGACGGCTGGTGGCTCGTTGCCCTCTGCGCGCGGGACATCGGCGATTTGGACACCGCACGGGATGCACTCAAGACCCTGATCAAGAAGTGGCCGAGGTCTGCCTTGTCCCGGGAGGCGAAGCCCTTGCTTCGCGAAGTGACGCGCGAGTCGTACCTCGGCAAGAAGGCCCCAATCGAAGCACCGGCGACCACGCCCCAATGAGTCCGCGCGCCCGATTGCGCATCGACTCCCCCGATAACGTGTGCCAGATTCTCCTCGATGGCCCGGCCCCGCGTCGCGTTCGTAGGTTCCGGTGGCGCCGCAAAGGGCGTGGCGCACGTCGGTGTCCTACGCGCCATGCAAGAGCTGGGAATTGAAGCCGACATCTGTGTAGGCGCTTCTGCCGGTGCAATCGCTGGCGCGTTCTACTCTCAGGGCTACACGCCCGCGCAGATGATCGACTGGTTTCGCCCATTCTGGCAGCGAGGCCGCGAGATTCCGCCCCTGAAGGCCCGCTATTTTCTCGGGCTGCCGAATCAGGAGCAGCGGCGGAGCTGGGGCTACCTGAGTAGCGGCCTGTTTTCGATCGACCGATTCGAGCGCTTCGTCGCCGAGCAATTGCCCACCGATGATTTCCGTGACCTCGACACGCACTTGCTGGTCACTGCCGCGGACGTCGACGGCCGCGGTCGTGTGGTGTTCGGCCGCGGATATCGCGACGATGTTCCGATTAGCAAGGCGCTAGCCGCGTCGTCCTGCGTGCCCGTGCTCTTTCGCCCGCATCGCATCGGGGAACGCTACTACATCGACGGGGAGGTTGTTCGCACGCTGAGCATCGACCTGGCCGTAGAAGCGGGCGCCGACGTCGTCATCGTCTCGAACGTCTACCGCCCCCACGTGGGCCGCGTTGGCAGTCCCTCGCTGGTTCATCAAGGCGGTCTCGCGGTAGCGCGCCAATCCTTGAACATCATCCTTCATGAAAAGGAAAAACGCGGCATCGACTTGATCCACAAGATGTACCCGCAGATGCAGGTCCTGGTCGTGTCGCCGGATCTCGGACGACTTCCGTTCACGTCGCGCCTGCACGCAAGAGCCATGCTTCGACGCGGCTACCGGGATGCGCTGCGAATCCTCGCCAAAGCGAAACGCCGCGGGGTATTCGACGTAGCGCCGAACGTGCGAAGCATCGGCGAGGCGTAGGGTCCCCGGGGACGCGGAGTCTCCGGAGTTGCACTAGCTCGTCTGCTCAATCGCCCAGGCGAGAAAGGCAGCGTTCACCCGTTGCGCCGTTATCGCGACAATCTCGGGCACCTCATACGGGTGAGCGTTCTCGAGCCAGGACACCAGCTCGTCGAACCGGAGCGCTGGCGTCTTGATCAGCAGCTGAAGCTCGGAGCCGTGCTCGATTTTTCCCTTCCATCGATAAAATGACCTCACCCCGGGGAGAACGTTCACGCATGCGGCGAGTCGTTCCTCGACCAGGCCCGTGGCAAGCCGTTGCGCCGTGTCCTGGTCGGGCACCGTGCAAAGAATGACGATCAGCTGGTCCTCGGCGCTCACGGGCCCCGCCTGCTCAAAGCTCGTGGACCGTCACGTCCAGACCGCGGCCGACCACTGCGACGGCACGCTCGGGGACGGTCTGGTAGCCCACCGGTTGGTCGTCGATGCCGGTTACTAGCATCACATAGCGCAACTGCGTGCTACCGATCGGTGGCGGTGCATAGTCGTCCGGCGGATCGTGGAGCCCCTGGCGCTCCACGTACGACATGGGTGCCCCGTGGCGGAGCGCGTACATCGAGCGGCCGTTCGTCAGAATGAAGCTCAGCCTGGTTTCGGTGCTCCCGACCTCCGCAGCGAGTCGTTCCACCAAGGTGACAGCGGCGCTGATGGCGGGAAGGGCGTGCGATTGGTTGACGTCCGGGTTGTCCAGCTGGCCGGCGTCGTGGAGCAGAGCCAACACGGTGTGAAAAAGATACTCGCTGTCGGTCTGGCCGCGAATGTTGCGGCGAAGGAAGTCGGGGATCATCTCGGCGAGGTTGTCGCGAATCTCGTCAAATCTCCCAATCCTCCCCTGATGCGCGAAGAGCCAACTCCGCATCCGAAACGGGTGCGCGTTCTCCGCGCGAAAGTCTCCGACAGTCGGCTGCTGGATGTGCAGCACTGCACAGTCCGAGCGAACGTCGCCAGCGATGTTTTGCCAATCGACGCGCTCGCCCGCACGGGTCGGGCGCTTCTTGTGGAGCACTTCGTCGCCGTGATAGAAGCCGATGCCCCATCCGCTCGCATTGACTGTGGCGGTCTCGGGAGGGAACACCTCGCGTTCCTGATACAGCGCGTCGCGCATTCGGTCCGCTCGATTCGCGACGTATCCCACGAGCCTACTCATCGCTCGAACATCCAAGTAAAGGGTAAGTGCAGTAACTCATCGTCGATCCCTAATTGAAAAATACCACGCGTCGCGATCCGCATCAACGAACTGGGGCCCACAGGTCGGTTGTGAACGTACACAAAATGGGCAACCGGAACGGATTGTGGTAGCCAGTAGTATGTGCGCCGCCTTCGACGGTGCGCTGGATGATTACATTCAGCACCTGCGTGTGGAACGGGGCCTCTCGAAGCACACCGTGGAGGCGTACGCCCATGATCTCGGAAGCTTCGGCGTCTGGTTAGGGGACGCGCTGGCGTCGCTCGACGAAGTCGATGAGACACGCGTGGCCAGCTATCTCGTGACCTTGTCGCAGGAGCGTCTCAGCGCGCGGACCCAGGCGCGGGCCCTCAGCGCCATCCGTGGCTTCTTTCGCTTCCTCGTTCAGGAGGGGCGTCATGCCTGTGACCCTACAGAGCTACTGGAAGGGCCGCGTCTATTGCGCCAGCTGCCAGACATCTTGAACCACGAGGAGGTCGTTCGGCTCTTGGTAGCGCCGACCGGCCGGAAGCCCAACCGCGTCCGTGATCGCGCGATGCTGCAAACGATGTACGCTGCCGGACTCCGGGTGAGCGAGCTGATCGAGCTCGACCTGGCCGATGTGAACCTGGAGGAGGGGTTCGTCTCGGCCCTGGGCAAAGGGAACAAGCGGCGCATCGTCCCGATCGGTGCGCATGCCCGCACGGCGATCGCCGAGTACCTGGCTGAGGTCAGACCAAAGTGGGCCCGACCTGCGAGCCGCGCCTGCTTCGTCACCGCGCGCGGCAACGCGATGACGCGGCAAAGTTTTTGGATCCTGGTCAAGAGATACGCACGCGCGGTCGGCATCACCAAACCGATCTCGCCCCACAAGCTACGTCACTCCTTCGCGACTCATCTCCTCCACGGCGGCGCCGATCTACGCTCGGTCCAGACGATGCTCGGACACGCCGACATCGCCACGACTCAAATCTATACGCATGTGAGTGGGGACCGACTCAAGGACATGCACCAGCGTTATCACCCGCGCGGGTAGGTGCGCACCAGTTCAGCGTTGGACGCCGAGCGGAGCAACTAATCGCGCAGCCGTCATGGAGTCGGTATGCTTCGAAGCGTGTCGACCTTTGACGTTTGGATCATCCGGTTCGAGCCCGCGGACACGCCGCCTGCCGAACGCCTGCGACACGCGTTCGGGATCGATCCCGCCACCGCCCGATCCCTCGAGCAGAACGTGCCGAAGGTCGTCAAGCATGCGGTTTCAGCCAAGGCCGCCGGAGAGATGCGCCAGGCGCTCGAGTCGATCGGTGCCGTCGTGGAGTGCCGTCCGGCGCGCGGCTCGAAACCCGCCGCCGGCAGCACCGGGCCCGGCAGCGTGACGCTCTTTCATCCGCCTGGTGTCGACCTCTTTCCTTCCGGACGAGTCTCCGCGATCGATGCATTCGCTCCGAGCACGACCGCAACCGCACCCCGCATCTCGGTGCAGGACGCCGCCGCGCCGCTCGCAGCGAGTCGGACAGAAGCCGCGTCGGAGCTCGAGCAGCCGCGACGGATCACCGCTGCCTTGCTTGCCAGCTCGCGCGACCAACAGCGGCGCAAGTTCCTGCGACAAGCGGTAGGCACCATGGTCGCGGGTGTGGGGATCTTGGCGATCGGTTGGCTCCTCGGAAACTCGGTGCTCCGCGGCGAAGCGGATTGGCTTGGCATCGGCTTCGATGGCCTGGGCATCTACTTTCTGGGCAGCGGCGCGTACGAGCTGCTCACCACGCTCAGGAGCTAACTCTCGTGCGACTGACTCTCCCGAAGATTCTCTGGTTCGCGGCCGCGATCCTCACCGCATGGGGTCTGAACACCTGGCGGCAGGACGCCGCGCAGGTAGGTCTCCAAGCCGCGCACCACGGCGATCGCGCTGCCGCAGAGCGCTGGGTAGCCCGCGCGCTTCGGGAGAGCCAGTGCGAGCTTCACGAAGCCAGGGAGTACCTCGCGTCCCCGGAGACACGGGGATACGTTCGTCGCCCGGACTACGTCGAGACGTTCGTGGACCGGCTCTACGCGGATCAAGCCCCCCGCGTCGAGATTTGCGATTCCGACGCGCTCGGATTTCGTCTCGCTCATTACCTCGTGGTCACCTTGCCGGACGATCCTCGAAAGCAAGAGCCGGTCATTGCGGACGCCCAGAGCTTCGTGCGGCGGGATGCCGTCGTGTATCGGGGAGTCACGTCCGCCGACGTCGAGGAGATCGTTCGGAAGTCGACCCTCGTCGGCGAGGACCGGGTGCTCGTGGACTTGCCGGCAGAAGGCGACTGAATCGAGATCCGGGCGCCTCGGTGGACTCGTGCTATACGCCTGCCGCCGTGGCACCTGGCCCGGCCCGAGA
>JBAVOF010000554.1:0-3563 GCA_049691835.1 Polyangiales bacterium | reverse complement strand
GATGCTGCCCTGGCGGACTTGACTGAACGCCTTCGGAAGGAGGTCAAGGTCGAGGTCGACTACGAGGCCCTGAAGAGCATCGAGGTCGACATCCCGGAGTTCCCGCAAGACCAATGATCGCTCGACTGGTTCTCATCGCATGCCTCGTAGTGCTCAATGCCAGCCGCGTAAGCGCGGACGTCGTAGAGCGTGTGGTAGCGACGGTGAACAACGAAGCAATTTATCTCAGTGACCTTCGACAGCGCGCTGTTCCGTTTCTCCCTCAGGTCGCCGACGCGTCGACGGAGTCTGAGCGGGTATCCCGACTCAAGGAGCTATACGACGAGCTGCTCAATTTTCTGATCGATGAGCAACTCGTGCGACAAATGGCCAAGACCAGCGGCATCCGGGTTACGGATGCCGACGTCGACAACGCGATCGAGAATCTGCGGCTTCAGAACAACATGACCGAAGAGCAGTTCAAGCAGGCTCTCGATGCGCAGGGGTTTTCGGAGGCGGGATACCGGCAGGACCTGAAGAGGCAACTGATCCGCTTCAAGGTGATGAACGAACGCGTTCGATCGCGCGTGAACGTGACTGAAGAACAGGTTCGGTCCCGTTACGAACAGCGTGCACGCGGCCAGGGGAACGAGCTTCGCTTTCACGTGTCGCACATTGTCGTGCCCCTGGAGGCTGGCGCATCGGCGACTCGGGTGGCCACAGTTCGCAGGGAGGCCGAGCTCATCCGCGAAGCGCTGACACCGGAAAACTTTGGTGCACGGGCCGAGGAGCTGGGCGGCGGCGACCTGGGCTGGATCTCGCAGAGTGACTTGCCCGAGGATCTGCAGAGCACGCTCCTGCCACTGAGTCCTGGGGAGATCAGCCAACCCGTGAGAGCCGGCGGTGGCTTTCACATCTTTTTTCTCGAGGATCGTCAGGTTGGCGAGGGCTTCCCTTCGTATGACGAGATGAGGGACGAGCTCTATCGGGAGATGCTGGACGCAGCGATGCTCCGCCAGGAGAAGATCTTCCTCGACGAGATGCGTCGAAAAGCAGTCGTCAACCGTATGCTGTAGTCTCAGCCGAGGGACCAGCGGGTGTTTCGATCGCAGGCAGCTCACGCACGTAACGCTCCAAACCCCTGACGATGCGCGCGCCCATCAAACGAACCAGAGGACGCAGAGGGGCAGAGAGATAGCGCATGAAGCTCCGCGGCTCGTACGCAACCCGCCAAACGAACCGCGTCCGGCCCCCATCCAAGGCACGTAACTCGTAGTACTCTGCGAGCGAGCTCACCGCAGGTTTGTTGGTCCCCTCAAAGTAGAAAGCCATGCGGTGGGGAGGTTCCCAGACGAAGAATCGCTCGTGCGCGGTGAGCCCTCCAACGATCTCGACGTCGCGGGAGGTGCCTACCCCGAACGGCTTACGGCTCGTCCAAGTCACCTTGCGGATGGCGCCAGCCCAAACCGGCCACGAGTCGGGGTCCTCGAACACGGCGAAGACCCGTTCCGGGGTCGCATCGAGGGTGGTCTCAAAACGAAAGCTATCGTCCAACCGATCGAAGGCGTCGAGAGTCAGCGGCCTGCAGTGCTTCATGGCTGCACAGTGCCACTGCTCGCGGAGCGAGTCGAGCATCCGAGCTCATTGCTGCTAGGCTGGGCTTGATGAGTGGTGAAGTCAGAATCGAGCGAGACGGCCCCATCGCGCGTCTCGTGTTTGACCACGTAAACCGACGCAACGCGATCACCGTGGACATGTGGGAGGCGATTCCGGGTGCCGTGCGAACCGCTGCGGAAGACCCCGGTGTTCGGGTCGTGATCATGCGAGGTGCAGGGTCGGAGGCTTTCGTCTCGGGGGCCGACATCTCGGAGTTCGAGCGGACGCGAACCGGAAACGCCGGCCCAGAATACGACGCGATGACCGCCCGAGCTTTCGCCGCCCTACACGGGCTCGAGAAGCCGCTCCTCGCCGCGATCCACGGCTTCTGCATCGGCGGAGGCGCAGCCATCGCACTGACCGCCGACCTTCGCTATGCGGCGGACGATGCCTGCTTTGCGGTGCCCCCTGCTCGTCTCGGACTGGGTTACCACACGGCGGGTATTCGAACGCTCATCCGCACCGTCGGTTTTTCCGAAGCCGCCGATCTCTTGTTCACCGCCCGGCGTGTCACCGCTCAAGAAGCGCGCCGCATCGGACTGGTCAACGAGGTTTTCGACAAGGGCCTCCTGGATGAGCGGGTCGATCAACTCGCGCACATGATCGCCGACAATGCGCCGCTCACCATTCGAAGCGCAAAAATCAGCCTACAAGAGCTCTCCAAGCTCGAATCCGAGCGCGATACGCATCGAATCGCGGAGTCGATCCAACGATGCTACCAGAGTGAAGACTTCACCGAGGGCGTGAGGGCATTCCTGCAAAAGAGGAAGCCGCGATTCAGCGGGAAGTAGCGACGGCCCTGGCACCCCGTAGAACCAACGCGTTGCGTCGTCCACAGGGCTTCGCTCGCACGTCCCCGGGGCGCGGCGGAACACAGTCGCTGGCGTTGGCGCTGGGGCTGACCTACAAGTCACCCAAGGAGCACTACGATGCTGAGCAAGCAATCCACGGGCCTTCTAGCATTCTGGCGGGACTACGATCGAAAGACTTACGTCAAAGCCGCGGTCCTAGCCGACCGTTTGGGGTACGACTCGTTCTGGCTCCCGGAGGTTTGGGGATACGAGGTCTTTTCGCTGCTGACCGAGATCGCCCTCAAGACCAAACGGATCAAGATCGGGACAGGCATCATCAATGTATTCAGTCGCTCCCCGGCGCTGATTGCAATGCAGGCGGCGACGTTGGACGAGATCAGTGGCGGCCGTCTGATCCTCGGAATCGGCACGAGCGGGAAGAACGTCATCGAGGGGCTCCATGGCCGCGACTTCGACAAACCGCTCACGCAAACCCGAGACGTGATCCATGTCGTGCGGACCTTGCTCGATGGCCGTCCGCTCAGCGAAGCGGACACCAAGCTTCGCCAATACCGGCCGTTCACCCTCGACTTCAAACCCACGCGCCGCCGCATCCCTATTTACGTGGCAGCGCTCAAGGAGAAATCGATCACGAGTATTGGGGAACTAGCGGATGGTTGGATGCCGATCTTCTGGCCGTACAACCATCTGGGAGACGGTCGCGAATGGATCGCGGCCGGCGCTAGAAAGGCTGGTCGAAATCCCGATGAGATCGCCACCGCGCCGTTCACGACGGTGATCCCCATCCCGGGCAAGGGCGCTTCTTCCAAAGCGCGGGAGCTCATCTCGTTCTACGTCGGGGGCATGGGCGACTACTACAAGGAGCTTCTGAGCGGTTTCGGCTACGCCGTTGAGTGCAACGAGATCGAACGACTGTACCGCGACAAGGCAACGCGAAAGATGGCTCCCGACGCGGTGACGGACGACATGATCGAGGCGCTCACCATCTCTGGCGACCCGCTGTTCTGTCGGCGAGAGATTGCACGACGGCGCGATCTTGGGATGGAAGAACCGATCATCAACCTTCCCCCGGGCATGCCATGGCCGGGCATCGCCGCGTTCATTACAGTCTTGGCC
>JBAVOF010000553.1:0-2467 GCA_049691835.1 Polyangiales bacterium | reverse complement strand
GCGTATGCCCGGATAGGCTCGAGGAGGTAGCGCAGTCGCTTGCCGGCGATGCGCGCGTGGTGAAGTTGCTCTGCTTGTTCCATGCTCGCGGGTTGGCCCAGCTTCACGAAGAGATCGTTGGCGTGGGATTCAGTCAGGTCTGCCAGGGTTCGCGCGAAGCTCACCTCTGGCTGCTCGGCAAGCAGATTGCGCTCACTTCGCATGATGACCAGTCGATCTTCGAGCCTCTCGGCCGTGCGTCTGAAAGACGATCGCACTTTGACGGTGAGATTTTCGGCGCACCTTCGTCGGCGCTCTAGCAGGACTGACGAGAGCCAGTTGAGCCCCGCGAGGTGCTCGGGCGCCAGTTGAGCGTGTTGCTTGCTGAGCCATTGCAGCGCCACCTCCGACTCCCGTCCGGCATTGGTCGCCGATTGGACTGCCCGAAGCCGCTTACGGTCCTTCGGGCGCACGGCGGATTGGAGTTGGGGCCTGTATGCCCGCAAGAGGCTCCGAAGTCGCCGAACGGAAACGCGAAACTCGTGCAGTGCGTCGCGGTCGAACGGGTCGTCGAGCCTGCGTTCGGCAGCGCGCGCGGCGGACAGACTCTTGAGCGCCAATCGTCGCGCGGCTTCCTCGTCGCCTCGAAAGAGAAGGTCCGCCGGCAGTGCGCCGCCGCGCTTCGGACCTGTGGAGGTCGTGAGGGGCGCTACCTCCTCGGCGGTCTTTGCCGGCTCCGTCCAGCTCGACACCGCGATGAGAGGAGTGGGGTATTTTCTCTCGACAGTGATGGCGTCGCTCCTTCGCTCGTGGGGTCCGCCCGTGCGCGCAAGGCTCCGAGCCGAGGACAAATAGTCCACTTCGGGCGCTTCCGTCAACCCGCCGATCAGACCCAGCGGTCTGCACCGCCCGCGGTGCTCACGCAAAGCGGGTCGCTTTCGCCACGCTCACGCAGCGTCCTCGGGGGGATTCGAACCTCCGACCTGCGGTTTAGGAAACCGCTGCTCTATCCTACTGAGCTACGAGGACTTAGGGGCGGCGTATAGCACGCGATCCCCCGCAATTCACGGGATCGAAACACGCGCAAGGTTCACTTATTGGCCCGTTTGCGCTATAGGAGGCTGCGAAACAAATGCGCACCCTTGTCTTAGACCAGGGCTATGAGCCCCATCGCATCATCAGTTGGCAGCGCGCTGTCTGCATGATCTTCGACGGCAAGGTCGAGGTTGTCGAGGAATATGACGAGGATGTTCGCTCCGTCAGCATCACCATCAAGATGCCTGCGGTGGTGCGGTTGCTGAGGACGATCGTCGGCCGCAAGCGCGCCATCAAGTTTTCCCGGATCAACGTCGCCATGCGCGATGACTTCAAGTGCCAGTACTGTGGTGTTCGCCACCGGCTCCGTGGGCTCACGTACGACCACGTCGTTCCCAAGTCGCAAGGTGGCAAGACTAACTGGGAAAACATCGTCATGGCTTGCTACGTCTGCAACGAGAAGAAGGGCAACCAAACCCCCAGGCAAGCCGGTCTTCGGTTGCGACGCGCTCCAATCAAGCCGAAGTGGCTCCCCGTCGTGGCATTTCGCGTTGACCCAGCGAGCTCGATTCCTGAAGCCTGGGCCAACTGGGTCTACTGGCACGGCCGCCTGCAAAGCGACCCCTAGCGCTCACCAGCTGCTGGACGAGCCGCCACCACCGAAGCTTCCCCCGCCTCCGGAGAAACCTCCTCCACTAGAGAACCCTCCGCTGCGGGATGACCAGGAGCCACCCGACCAACCGGAGCCCCTTCCGGTCTTGCCCAGCGTCTGCTTCTTTCGCCGTCGACCGAAGAACGACCAGGCGATCGGCGCGCCGATCAACCAGAGCGCGACCAAGAAGGGGCTCGCGCGCGGTCCGATCGCCGTGAGTCCGCCGACGAAAACGAACGGAACTAGGAAAAGGTAGAGAAACCATTGAAAAGGATTGGTGCCGATGAGCACCAAGACGAAAGGCACCAAGAACAAGAGCCAAAGCGCGCCAAAGATCCTCGGCGGAAGCTCGTCCGATAGCTCGTTCGGGCTCGGGGGCGCCAGTGTGCTCGTACCCCGTATCAGGCCATCGATCACCTCCACCGCGCGCTCCACGCCGCCGTCGAAGTCACCTGCCCGAAACCTCGGTCGAACAACCTGATCTAGGATTCTCTTCGAAACCACGTCGCTCAGCACGGGCTCGAGGCCGTAACCAACCTCGAGTCGCATTTGTCGGTCGTCCTTTGCGATGATCAACAGCGCGCCATCATCCTGCCCAGCGCGGCCGAGCTTCCAGGTTTCTGCCACCCTGAGGCTGAACTCTTCGAGTGATTCTCCCTGCAGGCCGTCGATCGTGAGAACGACGATCTGTGCTCCCTCGTCGCGCTCCAGCTTGCCTAGCGACTCGTCGATCCGCGCTTCCGCAGCTGGGGAGATCAGGTCAGCGTAGTCGTTCACTCGGCCGCTCAGATTCGGAACGTC
>JBAVOF010000552.1:0-6316 GCA_049691835.1 Polyangiales bacterium | reverse complement strand
GCGCAGGGCTACCGCGTCGACTGGAGCGATCACTGCCCCCCTGCCATCACCGCGATCTCGTTACTCAACGAGACCTCGACCGACCCATACGAGCAGGTGGTCAGCGACGTCTTGCTCTACCTGGACGAAGTCGCGCCGCGTAACCAACAAGGGGGGATCGGCCAGCTCGGGGCTAGTGGAGGCGCCTCGATCTGGGTCGACAGCCTGTTCATGTTCGGGATGGTGCTCACGCGTTGGGGGGAGCTCAGTGACGAGCCGGCGCGTTTGGACATGCTCTCCGAACAGGTCGGCATTTTCGCGGAGCTCCTTCAGCACGACAATGGCCTGATGCAGCATTCGTACGGGCTTCTGCTCGTCGAGAACGACATTTTCTGGGGCCGGGGCAACGCCTGGGCGATGGTCTCGATGGCGGACTACCTGAGGGTGCGCCTCTTGAGGGGCGAGACGGATCCAAGGGTGGAGCAGGTGTTCCGAGATCAGGTTCGCGGGGTGATCGAGCTCCAGGATTCGGACTCTGGGCTTTGGTGGACGGTCATGAATCGTCCGGGTGAGATCTACCGTGAGACCAGCGCAACCGCGCTTTTCGCGTACGGCATCAGCCGCGGCTTTCGCTACGGGATCCTCGGCGAATCAGAGCTTGTCGCTGCACGACGGGCTGTCGAAGCCGTCGAGCGGCAGATCCGAACCGACGCGCAGGGGCGGCCAGTCGTCACGGGCATTTCCTTGGACACCGATCCGGGAACCCTGGAGCAATACGCAGAGGTTCAGCTAGGCGAGGATGTCCACTACGGGGTCGGCGCGGTCATCCTCGCGCTCATCGAAACCTCGGGTCTGCCGGAGTGAGGTGGCGAGCACGACGGGACGCTTCGATTGCAGACCTCCGCGACGCCGAGCTGACCGCGTTCAGCCGCGCGCGATTGCGGACTCGCCGCCGGCGAGAATGCGCGCCGCCGCACAGACCACCTGCCCGTCCGCTTCGATCCCATCGATGCACCAGCGAGCTGCGTCGCGCAGATTTGCGAACGCCTTGTTGGGCGCCGGCTGCGGGGAGATCCACCGAAGCGCGGTATACGCGCCGCGTACGAGCGAATTCGACAATACGATCGCGCTTCCGATGTTCTTCTCGCGAATGATCGCTCGCCTGCCGTCCTCGAAATCCTTCATGCGCCGCCGAAACGTTGCATCCGGGATGCTCTCGAGCGTGGTCGTGTCCACGATCAGCGCGTGGCGATTGGGTGCGGCAAAGACATATTCGTAGGATTGCTGAAGGTACTCGATGTCGTCTAGCCCCAGTGTTGCTGGCATCGATACCAGAATGAGGGGCCACATCGACACGTCGAACTCGATCCCGACGCCAGCCGGCCGTGCGCCTATCTCAGGACGTCCCACCATCTGTGGGATGTTATCCAGAATGCCGATCGCGGGGCAACGAATCGGCCAAGAAACCGACAAGGTACGAAAGGAGACCTACCGCTGCGCGCCGTCACGATCCCAGGCGTGCAGCGGTTCAGCCCGCAGCGGCCTTGCTTGCGAGGCCCGCCAGGGTATACGCGGCAACCGGCACGACCTGCCCGTTGTCTTCAATCCCTTGGACACACCAGCGGGCGGCGTCTTCCATGGTTGGGAACGCTTTGTTTGGCGCAGGCTGAGGAGAGATCCATCGGAGCGCGGTATAAGCGCCGCGGACCAGCGCGTTCTGGATGATGATCGCGCTGCCGATGTTTTTCACCTGAATGATCGCGCGGCGGCTGTCTTCGAAGGCCTTCATCTGTCGCCGCAACGTGGCGTCCGGCACTCTGACGATCGGGGTCGAATCGACGATGAGCGCGTGGCGTACAGGCGCGGCAAACACATGCTCGTAGCACCGCTGCATGTACTCGATGTCGTCCGGCGTCGTGACTGGAGGCATCGTGATGACCACGAGCGGCCACATCGAGACGTCGAACCTAAGACCCACGCCCGCGGGCGGACCACTAACCCTCAATCCTTCCCCCATGCGAGGATTATCCGCATTCGCGTGGCGGGCGCAAGCATGGTGTTCTGGCCTGGGCCCCCACGGTCGGGATCGAGCGATCACTGGACTGCAGGTCTCCGCCGTGGACCAGGGACTTACCCTTCGGTTTCGAGGGCTTCGGCTACTGGACCAGCACGCACCGGGCGGCACCAACGCTGCCCTCGTTGTTGTCCTCGCCGCACTCGAGCGTGAGCGAAAGACCAGCGGCTTCGTCGTCGACCGTGACATAGAAGTCCCACGGGCCGATGTCGCCGGACGGCGGGGTGAACTCGGTCAACAAGGTCTGGCTCTGTCCGGGCAGCAGGGCAACCGTGGTGGCTTCGAACCCAAGGAGCACGCCGTTGGGCAAGACACCCTGGTAGAAACCGACCGGCACCCCGGCTTCAACGCCGAGCGAGCCCGTGTTCACGATTTGTGCCTGGATCGTGATCGCGCTCGGGCAGGAGCTCGTGTTGACCGAGAGGCCGGCTACCGACAGATCCGGAGCGTTGAAGACGCCCGCGCCCTGCACGTTTTGCCGGTAGTTGTTGAGGCCGGTACCGGCCCAGCTATCGTTTTCGTGCGCGGGGATCGCGCCCGATGCTTCGACGTTGGTCACGTGATAGGTGTGCTGATTCCACACTCGCCGCGTCCGCACCCACTTGTCGTTCGTATCCCCGAATGCGAGCACTCCGTGGGTCCCAACTGCGCATCCATCGCGCCCGATCTGGTCATCGTTGGCCGGAACGATGAACTCGGAGTTGCCGTCCGCGTCGACGTCGACGATCAGCGGATACTCGGCCGCCGTCCGAGAGGAGTTCGCCATCTTGAGAAGCTCGGTTCCGTCCTGTCCGGAAAGAATGTAGAGGTGACACTCGTCGTTGTAGACGACCTCGGCCCTTCCGTCGCCTTCGAAGTCGAAGACGCTCGAACCAGTCACGCTCGAGGAAATATCCTGCACGACGACCGACCAGAGGATCCCATCGTTGCGGCCCGTGCTGCAGAGCTCAACGGACACCGGGTCGCCGAGACAGTCGAGATCGTAGACGGCGTAGTAGCCCTTGCCCGCGGCCGCGAACTCCGGGCGTCCATCGCCGTCGAAGTCGGCCACGGTCGGCGCTCCGCCAACTCCACCACCCGGGATCGGGACCGGGCCGAACACGACGGTGCCGTCCACGCCGTTCAGCACGCGCGCGTTTCCACCGCTGATGCTGACCACATCGGGCTTGCCGTCCAGGGTCATGTCTGCCACCGCGACGAATCCATCCGGTGCGGCGGTATTTTCCCAGACGAGCGTCCCGTCCGCATTGTAGACCTTGTTGCCGCTGACGATGTCCAGCCGACCGTCGTCGTTGAAATCAGCGACCGCGGTGATGCACCATTCGCCGTTGCATCCGAGCCAACCCTTGTCTTGCAGCGGCGTTCCATCGTTGTCGAACCACTTCGCGCCGATGACGACTTCGGCTTCGGGGTCCGCGTCGAGGTTCGCGAGCGCCGGGTATCCCTGCTTCGCCCCGGCGCTGACATCGGCTGTCCATTTCTCCGTGCCATCGTGCTCGATGACGATCAGCCGTCGTTGTTTGGTCATGAACACGATCTCGAGCTCCGTGTCCCCATCCAACTCGCCGACGGCAGCTCCGGTTCCCCACTGAACGTTGTAGGTCTCGATCGGTATCATCAGGTTTTCGCTACCATCCTCGCCGTTCAGCATGACCAACATGTTGTCGCCCATGGCTCCAGCACGATACGCGACGGTCACGACTTCGGGCAGACCGTCGGCGTCGACGTCGGCGACCGCAGGCGTCGACTGCACATGGCGGTAACGATCGTCCTGGCTCCAGCCTTGCCAGTGCCACTCCACGGTCGGCTGAAAGGTGACCGACTCCGGACGAAGCTCGCAGAGCGGGCCTGTTGGCTGAGGCAAGCAGCGGTCGAGGGTCGGTTCACAAAAATCCCCCTCTGGGCAGTCGAAGCTGTCGGTGCAACTGGCCCCGGGGGATGCGCACTCGCTGGCGAGACACACGTCGCCGTCCGCACAGCAAACCGATCCATCGCCGCCACATCGAATACCAGACGCGCATTGCGCGACGCAGCCGCCACCGATGCACTCCTGCCCCACCTCGCAGCAGACTGCGGGCGTTCCGCAGAGCAATGCCGATTCACAGGCTTCGACTCCACCGCTTCCGCCGCCGCCGGCCGTTCCCCCGTTGCCGGCCGTTCCCCCGTTGCCAGCCGTTCCCCCGCTGCCCGCCGTTCCCCCGCTGCCACCGCCTCCTGGGCCGCCACCGTCGGAGCCACCGCAGCCGAGCGCGATCGCCACGCTGAGAATCAACCCACGCCTGCCAATGTTCATGGTGTAATCGTACGCCAACAAAGGAACGATCGCACCGTCAAATGTGAGGTCAATTACCGGATCATCGCGTCGATCAGGCCGGGGTCGAGGCTCGCATGACCGAAATCGTCGACCGGGTCGCCATTGGCTTTCCGAAGGCCCACGGCCGTTGCGAGCGTATTGAGCAGCTTGTTGTGCGGGACGTTCCCGGCATCGACGTACTCTCCGGTTCGAAGGAAGCCCGCCGCTCCACCCGCGAGCACGTACGGGAGATTGTTGATCGAATGCGGGGGCCCGTTCGATAGATCGTTGATCCAGGCACAGACCCCCTGGTCTAGCAAGGTTCCGGTGTCGGTCGTGTAGGCCGAGAGCCGGTCGAGCAAGCGTCCGAAGAGCCGCGCGTGAATCCGGTCTACCGCCGCGTGCTTGGCTTGGGCGTCGGGGATCGGGTCGCCCTCGGAGCCGTCCGCGAAGATCCGGTGCGAGATCCAGTGATACGAGGGGAACTGCTCACCTTGCCACCAGTAGCGCGTGCCGTCGTTGCCATTGCCGATCTGAAGTGTGGCAGCGTGCGTGTAGCCGCAGGACAGCGCCAAGGCGATCACGTCGATGTGCAACTCGGCCACCTCGACGACCCGATCACCGTTCTGGTGGTCTCCGTCCACTGCCTCGATCGCACTGACCGTTGCGGGGTCGAGGGGCGAGCACTCCGCCAATCGAATTTCGAGATCGCGAATCGCAGAGAAATGTGTATCCAGACGAGCCCGATCATCCGAGCTCAGATCGCTGCGACTCAACAGGGCCTGCATCTGGCCTCGAACCAGATCGTTCACGCTCTTGCGGCGATTGGCGATGGCGTTGGCAGAGGACTCGTCGAGGTTCACGAGGCCCATGATGTCGTCGAACGCAACCTTGGGGTTGGTTTGGGCGCCGCGCCGATCATTGGGTCCACGATAGGACAGCACGCTATCCAGGAAGTTGTAAGGGCGCATCGCGGCGAGCGTCAGCGGCCCGCGGCCATCGGGGTTGAGCTCCCGTGCGATCCGATTGTCGAGCGACTCCCCGAGAGCCAAGGAGTTGTTGCTCGCTTCCGCATCGCCGGTGGGCTGAGCCGTTAGAGCCTGAAGGGCGCCGCGGGCATGGCCGCAGCCGGAGATCGAGAATGCACCGTGAACCCCACGAACCAACAGGAGCTTTCCGGCATGGGCGCTCAGCTCGCTGGTGGCCCGGTCGCTGTCGGCCGTCATGGACGCAGCCGTCAGCACGCCCAGAGCGCGCGGCCAGAACATCTCCGGCTCGGCTGGATTGCTGTTGGCAAGCGCCTGAGAGCAGCCGTTGCCCTGACGCATGAACACCACGAAACCCGGGCTGCTTGGGTCGGCGGCGCGCGCCATCTGCGAAGCGAACGTTTCCAAGAAAGGCAGACCGACGGTCACGCCCGCAGCGCCGGTGAGAAACAGGCGCCGTGTCAAAGGCTGTTTACCGAAAGCGCTCATGACCCCTCCACGTTGCGCGCCCGGAACGCGTCGCTCCGCACCAGCTCGATGATCAGCTCTCTGATGGAACGGCCTTCGAGTGACGCGTCGCCCAAGTCTTGGATGAGATCGAGATCCGAGCCGGCGGTATCCCGCCCTAGCGCGTACTCTACCCAGTGCTTGGTGTAGCAATCGTGCGTCTGGATGCGCGCCGTGATGGCGTCCGTAAACTCCGCCGCACCATCGTATGTGACGGGGCCGTCCGCGAACTCGAACGTCGCCGATGCATCGACCGGCAGACCTACCTCCTCGGTTCTGTACTGTCCGAGCCCATCGAACCTCTCGAACGCGAATCCAACCGGATTGATGAAGGTTCCGTGGCAGCTTGCGCCGCAGGTGCCGGGCCCGGTGTGCATCTCGATTCGCTCTCGCGAGGTCATCGTCATCCCGTCATCAGTGGGGATCGGTGGAAGAGCGTCCGGCGGTGGCGGCAGCTCGGTACAAAGGACTCGGTGA
>JBAVOF010000551.1:0-2064 GCA_049691835.1 Polyangiales bacterium | reverse complement strand
CAACGAAAGTGAGACACTCGAACACGACAATTTAGGTTACCACTTCCCGCGTTTCTAGCCGATCGCCTCGCAAACGGCTTCCTCATTTGCCCCAGGGCAGACGATCTCGATCTTCCGCGACTCATTGGTCGACCCGTTTTTGTCCTTCGACGGCGGGTTGATCCACACCTCCGTCGGCAGCGTCGCCGGCATCGGAAGCCCGCGCACGAACCGCTCCGGGTGCTTTGCGTAGGCCTCGGCGAGTACTGCCGCCCGTCGCTCGCGCTTCGCATCCGCCAGGCCGAAGTGCACATCGTTCGGCGTCATCCAGCCCAGCCCCGAGTGGTAGTGCTCGGTGTTGTACCACGGGAAGAACCACCGGCCGAAGTCGAGCGCGTGCGGCAGCGAGTAGAACCGATCCGGGAACTCCGGGCAGTACTTCATCGTCCTGAACTGGCTCTCCGAGTACGGATTGTCGCTCGCGCAATACGGCCGGTTATGGCTCTTCACCATCCCCAGCTCGCTCAACAACTGCGCCACCGGTTTCGAGCGCATCGACGGCCCCCGGTCCGCGTGCACCGTCAACTGCCCCCGCTCGATCCCGTGCCGCGCAATCGTCTCCGCGATCAATCGTCGCGCCAGCACCGCCGCCTCCCGCTCGGCTACCATCCAACCCACCACGTACCGGCTGAACAGATCCAGGATCACGTAGAGGTAATAGTACACCCACTTCACCGGCCCCAAGAGCTTCGTGATGTCCCAGCTCCACACCTCGTTGGGCCTGCTCGCCAGAAGCTGCGGCTTCTCGTAAGGCGGATGCGTCAACTGCGAACGACGCTCCCGAACCTCGCCTCGCTCCGAGAGCAACCGATACATCGTCCGCTCACTGCACAGGTACGCCCCTCGATCCAGAAGCTTCGCCACCACCTGCGCCGGACACAGGTCCACGTACTCCGGCTCGTGCAACAGCGCCACCACCCGCTCCTGCTCGCCCTCCGAGAGCGCCCGCGTTGATCGCCGGCGCTCTCGCACCTCACCCTTTCGCTCACGCCACCGGTAGTAGCTCGCCCGCGCCAGCCCGAACGCCGCGCACGTCGGCGCTACCCCCAACCGATCACCGGTATCGTGAACGCGCTCCATCATCGCCCGTCGCTCTGCTCGTCGTTCTCCGGAAGTTCGATCCCCAGAAGATCGGAGACTTTTTTTTGGAGCTCGATCAGCGCTTCCGCCCGCTCCAGCTTGCGGGTCAGCCGCCGGTTCTCCCGCTCCAACTCCCGGATCTGGCCATCCCGCACATCGCGCTCTCGCCCCGGTCGGCCACGCTTCTTACCCTTGAGCCCCGCGAGCTTCCCGCGCTTCTGCGCCGCCTTCCATTGCGCCACCTGCGAGCGGTACAGCCCCTCACGCCGCAACAGTGCCCCCACCGCCCCCCGCTCGGCCACCTTCTCCAACTCCCGAAGAATCGCTAACTTATACTCCGCCGTGAACATCCGGCGACGTGGACGCGCCAACACTTCGACCTCCTGCACGGACGTGGACTTGCTGCTCTCGAGGTTCATCCGAACCTCCTCTCCCGCCCTGGTAGCTTAATTAATCAGAGGTGAAGTGTCTCACTCATATTGGCAGATAGGGTGCTCTCTTGCATTGTGCTCGCGGGGTCTTCTCCCGTGCTGGGGCAGGATGTAGACGGAAACGGCGTTCAGGACGAAGACGAACAAGCCCTTGTCGAATTGTTCTGCCCGACGCTTGTCCTCAACGGAGAGGACGTTGCTGGCGGATTGCAGATATGTCCCGAGCCGGTTGAGATAGTGACGAGTGAGTTGTACGGCCATGCGGTATCGGAGGCTTCGGACTTCGCAGGGAATATAAGGTTTCTTCCTACGAATCCCGATTTGTCGTGGATCGAGTTCAAAGACTACTTGTTTGACTCGTCAGGAATACCGAATGAGCTGGAGCCCGATTGCGTCCAGTATACCGAATACCTTGTGCGATTCCACTTTGATTATGGAGGGTTTGGTCCCGGCTGCACGGAGTTGTGGAGCAAGAGTAATAACGACCAGCCAGCTGGGTGGCGGCATATTTACA
>JBAVOF010000550.1:0-10500 GCA_049691835.1 Polyangiales bacterium | reverse complement strand
GGAGCGAAGTCAGCCCGTCTCTGCCTGTCTCCAACGAGCGCGCTGCTTTTTGCAGGGATTCCTTGAAAGTCCGACCGATTGCCATCGCCTCGCCGACCGACTTCATTTGCGTCGTCAAGCGCGGGTCGGCGCCAGCGAACTTCTCGAACGCGAACCGCGGAATCTTCGTCACTACGTAGTCGATCGTGGGCTCGAACGCCGCGCTGGTGCCGGTGATGTCGTTTTGGAGCTCGTCCAGGCGGTAACCAACGGCAAGCTTCGCTGCGATCTTGGCGATCGGATAGCCCGTAGCCTTCGATGCCAGTGCGCTGGACCGTGATACGCGCGGATTCATCTCGATGACGATGACGCGGCCGTCGGCTGGATTGATCGAGAACTGGATGTTCGAACCACCGGTGTCGACCCCGATCTCGGTGATGATGGCGCGGGCGGCGTCGCGAAGTCGCTGGTATTCGCGGTCGGTAAGTGTCATCGCTGGCGCCACCGTGATCGAGTCCCCGGTATGAACACCCATCGGGTCGAAATTCTCGATGGTGCAAATGACCCCGAAGTTGTCGGCGTTGTCGCGAATGACCTCGAGCTCGTACTCCTTCCAGCCCAGAAGGCTCTCCTCGATGAGACACTCGTGAATCGGGCTGCACTGGAACGCCCAACGAATCGCTTCGTCAAATTCAGCTTTGTTGTAGGCAATGCCCCCGCCGGAGCCGCCGAGCGTCAAGGATGGGCGCAGAATGATCGGGAAGCCCATGCGATCCACGATCTCATTGGCCTGATCGATGGTCCGGGCCACTTCGGCCCGCGCGCTCTCAAGGCCGATCTTATCCATGGCGGCCTTGAACAGCTCCCGCTCTTCGGCCTTGCGGATGGCCGCGACGTTGGCACCGATCAGCTCGACGCCGTGTTTGTCGAGGATGCCACGGCTGGCGAGCTCCAATGTGAGATTGAGCGCGGTCTGTCCGCCGAGCGTCGGGAGAACCGCATCCGGTTTCTCCCGGGCGATGATCGCTTCCAGAATCTCGGGACTCAACGGCTCGACATACGTTCGATCCGCGAACTCTGGATCGGTCATGATCGTTGCCGGATTGGAGTTGACCAGAATGATCCGGTACCCCTCCTCTTTGAGGGCCTTCGCCCCCTGCGTTCCGGAATAGTCGAACTCGCAGGCCTGCCCGATTACGATCGGCCCCGACCCAATCAGAAGGATGCTCTCAATATCATCTCGGCGGGGCATCGATTCAGTTCAACCTAAACGTTCGCGCGGGCTTACCAGAGCACCTCGGACGCCGCAACCGGGCATCCCTCATCACGGCAGTCGCTTTCGGAGCGCAGCGACGATCGCATCGCCTCGCAGACCGTTCGGACGCAAACGAACCCGGCGGCCTCGATCGGAAATGATCTCGAGCTCCACCCAAAGCACGGTGCGCCCTGCCATTTGGGGAAACTTCCGACCCCACTCGACGAACAGCACTGCGCCATCCTCGAGTAGCTCCTCCACTCCGAGCTCCTCGAGGTCGGCCTCGTCTGCAAGGCGATAGAAGTCTGCATGCACCACTGGAACGCGTCCTTGATACTCGTGAAGCAACGCGAAGGTCGGACTGGTCACGGCAATCCCCGCCGCTACGCCGAGCCCGTGCACTGCGCCACGGGCAAAGGTCGTCTTCCCGGCACCCAGGTCCCCCTCGAGACCGATCACGTCCCCAGCCACCAACACATCGGCCAAAGACCGCGCCAGGGCGAGGGTATCCGTTTCACTGTCCAGATCGACCTGCAGCACAGCCGAGCCCTGTCACATCACAGGGCTTGGTGCACGCTCGCCCAAGGTCAGACCTTGATTTGGATGCCCAGTTGCTCGCGGAGCCGGAAGTAGCTTTCCGAGATGCTGTAAAGCACGATCTCCTTGACCTTGTCGCGAGGCGCGAGGTCGGCGGTGGACTCGGATGCAATCTGCTGCGTCATCCGCACGGCGGTGTCGACGTCGTCACAGAGCAGCAACCCGGCACGAAGCGCGGTGATCTCGGTCGCTTGCATCCAGCGCTTGATGTCCGCTTGACCGCCCGCATCGACGAACTTTCGAACGACCTGCTTGAGCACGTCCAGGTGTGCCTGGTCCATGTGCTTTGCAAGCTGCTTCGCCGTCGATTCCACGCTCGCGTCCCCACCGCCCATGCCGACCACACGCATCGCGGCAAGCAGAAGGGTTCTCAGCTCGGTATGGGAGTTGTACATCGTTCGGATGAAATGCTCCCCGCGGTAGTACGTCAGGTGACGCCCGCACACGAACGCGAGGTCGACGGGACGGTAGCCGGAGAGCAGGGTGTAGCCGGTGATGATCGCCGGCGGATTGCTGCGTGGCTCGTCTCGAAGCGCGCCCGACAGCTCCTTCTGAATGAACAACCGTACTGGTATGGTGACATTCAGCACGTCCTGGGCGAGCTTGAACTGCCGCGCGAGCGCGAGGCTCGGATTGGCGAGGTCCTCCGGCTTGCGTTTGTGCAGATTGAGCTTCTTGTCGGTGAGGGCGAGTGACGCGCGAACCGCAGGCGCGATCACCTCCATGATCTTGGAGATGTAGATGTCCTGGTCGGAGTGCATCAGCTCCTTGACCCAGCCCTCGTTGCTGAGCCGAGTCTTCGGTTGGATCTCACGATCTTGCCGGTACTGCCTGTAGAACTTCTGCTGCTCTTCGTCCGCCTTCTGGAAGTAAGTCAGCGTTCGCGCGATACACCAGGCCTTGTCGTAGGCGCGGGCGTCGAAGTAGAGCTTGTACAGGGCCCGGTACGAATCGAGGCGGTTCGGATCGGCACCGAGCAGCCACTGGTGCTCGGCGATCGCCTCTTCGGTCTTCTCCGGCATCGTGGCGTAGAGCTCGGCCAGAATCTCGTGCTCCACGGCATCGTCCGGCTTGAGCCCTGCGGCCATCTTGAACGACTCGGCCGCTGCATCGAAATTTCGTTGCCTGTCGCGGTAGATGATGCCGAGTGTGTGCCAGAGGTTGTGCTCGAGATCGGTGTTCCCCTGGTTGATGATGCGGTGAAGCATCTTGCGGTAGGCGCGTTCGAGCGCCTTCCAGTCCTTTCGCTCGTTCAACAGTTTGTTGATCGCCTCGAACGGCTTCAACTGCGTGCTGTCCAAATCGAGTGCTTTGTTGAAACGCTCGAGCGCGGCGTCTTCGTCTTCGAGTTTGTCGCGAAGTACCACGCCTATCGTGTACGTGTACTTCGCTTTGGCGTCGTCACGCTCCTCGAGCTCGCAAACGCGTTCGATGATGTCGATGGCCTCGGACCAGCGCTCGGCGGATTGATACGCGACCAAGAGCTTGTGGAGTACCACGTGATTCTCAGGCTCTAGGTCGAGTGACTCGGTGAACGCCTCTGCAGCCGCATCCGGGGCGCCGAGCTTCTCCTGCCAGAGGTCGCCCAACTGAACCAAGAGCGCGGCCCGAGCAGAGGGCTCGTCGGTGACGTCGAGGATGCGTTTCTTGTACTGCACCACCGAGTCCCAATCACCTTCGGCGGTCTGCAAGTCGACCATCGCTTCGAGGGCAGGCACGAAATGGGTGTCCTCCTCGAGTGCCTTGTCGAACATGTTGCGCGCTTTTTTGTCTTCGCCCTGCTCTCGCTTGACGACGCCAAGCCGATAGAAGACCTCGGTGATCTCGTCGCGCCCGAGCGCATCACGGTGTTGGACCAGTAGCAACTGATGGTACTTGAACGCATCGTCCCATCTCTTTGCCCGGAAGTAGCTTCCAGCCAGACCCTTGAGCGTGTCGGAGTCGTCGTTGTCAATCTCGTACGCACGCTGATACGCGCTGACTGCCGCTTCGGCCTGACCAAGTCGGGTGGCAGTCGAGCCCAGCAGCGAGGCGAGCCGATGCTGCTCGTGGATGTCACGCTTGTCCGAACGCTGAACCAGAGTCTGGAGCAGAGGGAAGGCGTCTTCGTACCGTTCGTTCGCGAGATACGAATCGACGAGCGGCAGCAAGGCATCCTCGTTGTCCGGGTCGGCCTCGGAAGCGGCCTCGAAGGCCTGTACCGCTCCCTCCTCGTCATCGAGTCTCTCGGCACGAATGCGACCGAGATCGACGAGGCGAGCGCCCCGAACGCGGTTGCTCCCGGTGTGGTCGACCTCCAGGCTGAGCGTTCGCGCCGCCGCCACCCAGTCACCGGAGTCGACGTAGATGCTCCGCATCGCTTCGAGTGACGGAAGGTGCGCGGGGTCCAAATCGATTGCGGCTTGGAACTGCTCCAAGGCCGACGCGCGGTCCCCGAGCTCTTGATCGAGAATGCGCCCCATCCGGTGCTTCAACGCGACCTGTTCAGCCGGGTCGTCCACGACGGCACCCAGCTGGCCCATCATGTCCAGCGCCGCGGAGTAGTCGCCCTTGCGCTCGTAGAGTTTCGTCAGGGCCTGCAAAGTGAAGACGTCCTGCTCATTGAGATTGAGCGCGTTGAGGTAGCTGTCGATCGCCTGCTCTACGTCATCCTTGTGCGAGGCGTAGAGTTGGCCGAGCTCGCGGAAGACCCGTGCTCGCTCCTCGCTGTCCGAGCTCGCGCTCGCGTGCCGATCGTAGGTGCGCACCAGGTCGTCCCAGCGCTGCATCGCCCGATAGAGCCGCTCGAGCTCGCAGAGTGCATCCTCGTGCAAGGGGTCGATATCGAGCACCTGCTCGAGGCGCTGCGCGGCGGAATCCGGCTTGCGGAACTCGTCCTGCCACATCTGGGCAAGACGCATGAGAATCTCGATGCGCTCGCGCTCGGTGACAACCACCTCGTACTCTCTCTCGAGAATGCCGATCAGGTCCTGATACCTGCCAGCTTGCGCATACAATCGCTCCAAACCTCGAAGTGCACTGAGGTTCGATGGAGACAGGTTAGCCGCCTTTTCATAGTTCTCGACCGCTGCTTTCGGGTCGTTGAACCGCTCTTCATAGGCTTCGGCGACCTGCAGTAGCGCCGACACGATGCTGTCGACGTCCTCGACCGCTTCCGCTTTGCGCTCGAGGATGTTCAGCAGCTTGTTGGATCGGCCGTCCTCCCGGTAGATGCGCTCGAGCGCTTCGAGTGCACCCACATGCCTGGCCTGCAACTGGAGCGCCCGACGGTAGTAGTCCTCCGCTTCTTGCCGCATCGCGAAGCGGTCGTCCGCCAAATCGCCCATACGGACATAGGTGTTCGCCTTGACCTCATCGTCGTCGGTGAGCTCGACGAGCTTCGCCAGCGCCTGTGCCAGCTTGTCCCATTGATGGGTGGTCTCGTACAGGTCACCAAGCTGCCACCAGGCCTTTGCGTTGCCAGGATCGAGCGCTCGGATCTGCTCGTAGTACGGGATCGCATACTCGGGGTGTCCGAGGTCCTGCCCGTACCACTTGGCACAGCAGAGGCAGATCGCGATCTGCGTGGCCGGATCCTGACCCTCTTGCAAGACCTGATTGGCCGAGGTCAGAAGCTCGTTCCACTTGTCGTTGGCGGCAGTGACCCGTTCGAGGTCGATGGCCGTATTCTTGTTCGAGAAGTCCTCGGTCCAGGCGATGTACAAGGTGTGGTACGCCTGCTCGCCGTTGCCGAGCCGCTCCTCGTAGACCCTGGCGGCCGCGCGCAAGAGCTCTATTCGCTCGTCACGGTCCTCGGTCGCTTCGATGCGGGTGACGTAGAGGTCAATCAGCTCGTCCCAGCGCTCTGCCGACCTGTGCAAGCTCTGAAGCTGCGAAAACGCATACTGGTGCATCGGGTCGACCTCGAGGATTCGGCCGAAGGCGCCCGCCGCGCCGTCCTCGTTGCCCACCTGGTTCTCCCAGATCTCGGTGACCGAAATGAGCTGGCGAATCTTCTGTTGCGGATCATCGAGTGCCCGCGCCCGCTGCTCCATCACATCGATCGCGGCTTCCCAGTCGCCCTGACCACGATGAATTAGCTCCAGAGAGTCCAGCGCTTCGAAGTGAGCCGGATCGACCGTCAGGACGTTACGATACGCCTCTACAGCATCGCCCAACTGCTGGAGCTCGTTTCCATAGATGTGCCCGAGCTGCATGTAGACCGTGACTAGGTCGCCATCCTCGAGCGTCGCCGCGCCCACGTCAATGATCCGTTGCAGGGTATCGGCACGCTCTCGCGACTGGCCCCCGGCCCTCTGGATCTCCGCAATGCTGAACAGCGCGTAGGTGTTGCCCGGATCGATGTCGAGGACGCGTTCCCAGTTCTCGATGGCATTCCGCTCACGCTCCAGCTTCTCGTACCAGACCCTCGCCAGATCGGAGTACACCTGAATCCGGAACGCATCGTCCTCGGCAATCGCCGCCTCGCGCTCGAGCACGTCGACCAGGTCGCGCCAATTGCCCTGCGCGGCGTAGATGTCGCCGAGCGAGTTCAGCGCCTCCGGATCTTCCCCTCGAAGGTCGAGGACCCGCTGCCAAAGACCGATGGCCTTCTCCGGGTCGCGGAGTCGATTGGACGAAAGCTTGGCCATTCGCGCGAAGACGTCCGCCTGCTGTGAGTCACCGAGCGCTATGCTCAGCTCCTTCTCGAAGGTCGCGAAGAGCTCGGGCCAACGCTCCAGGTCGGCGTAGATTGCCTGCAAGGCCTGAATCGTTTCGGCGTGCTCTGGATCGTGGTCGCTCAGCAGCTTGTTGAAGACTTCGATGGCGTCTTCGGTGCAACCGAGTCGATGCTGGAGGAGCGTGCCCAGACGGTAGTGCAATTGGATCAACGCCGAGCCGTTGTTGGAACCCTCGATCCGCTTGCGCAGAACCTGCGCGAGCGCTCTATGCGCCCCGTGTTGCGTGTAGATGCGATCGAGCGCCTTGAGCGCGTTCTCATCGTGATCGTCCACACCGAGGACGAACCGATAGGTTTCCTCCGCACGTTCCAGATCGTGAAGCTGCTCCTCGTATACTTTCGCAAGGCGTCGACCGAGCTCCGCCTTGCTGATTGGATCGCCGGTGTGCTCGATTCCGTTCGCATACGTGGTGGCCAGTTGCGTCCAGCCGTCCACGATCGCCGAAAGGCGTTCTGCCTCGCCAAGCGAGTGATCGTGGCTCGGATCCTCGAGCAACGCCTTCTGCATCCAGCGGAACGCACGATTGTGGTCGTCCGCCTTGTCTTCCGCGATTTCCGCGAGCCGGTGCATCATCACGACACGCTCGATAGGATCGCTCTGATGCTCGACCTGCACTTCCTGCACGCTCAGGAGCCGGTCCCAGTTGCCCTGCATCCGGTAGAGCGGTTCCAGGACTTCCCCGATTGCAAGAGGCTCGACACCACTGGCGAAGAGGCCTTCCAAGGCCGAGACCGCCGGCGCGTATTCCGGCGCAGCGGCGATGATCTCGCTGTATTGCGCGATCGCCGAATCGATCTTCCCGAGCTGGTTCTGGAAAATCTGCCCCGTGCGAAACTGTAGGTTCAGAACCTGCTCCGGGGTCGTGGCGATTGCCGCTTCGATTTGGAGGGTGTTGGCCAAATCGTCCCAACGCTCGGTCTGCTCGTACAATCGATCGAGTGCCTCGATGGCGGCGACGTCCGTCGAATCGACATCGACGACGAATTGGTATCGCGAAATCGCCGCTTCGATGTCGTCGAGCTGCACCTCGTTGATCATGGCGGAGCGCTTGGCGAGTTGAACCACAGCCTCCGGCGATTGGTCGCGCATTCGCTGCACTTCCGCGTCGTAACGAGAGGCCACTTCGTGCCAGCTTCCGATCTGTTCCGCCAGGCGCTCCATGGATGAGAGCGTAATTTCGCTGTGGATGTCCAACGGGAGAGCCCGAACGAACGCGTTGAACGCGGAGGGTGGATCCTCGAGTTGGATTTCATAGATCTCGGCAAGCTGATGCAGCATCTCTACACGCTCGCCCGGATCCTCGGTGAAACGAACCTGCACCTCGCGAACGTCCGTCAGCTTCCGATACTCGCCCATCGACACGTAGACCTGTTCGAGCAGCCCTGCTGCAGCCAATGGCTCCACTGCGTCCCTGGTCATGACGGTAAGCGCGTCGAGCGTCTTCTGATGCTCGGGTGCCGCGGTCAAGATCTCCCGGTAAATCTCGATCGCCTGCATCGGCTCTTCGAGGTGGCGACGCCAAAGCTCGCCGATTCGGAAGCGAAGCTCGATGCGCGCGCCTTCGTCATCCACCAGCTCAGACTGCCGCTCCAATACCTGCAAGAGGTCTCGCCACTGAGCGGTGTCTTCGAGCAGGCCATCCAGATGGCCCAGCGCGGGCAGATCATCTGGATCGATCTCGAGAACGCGCTGATACGCGTCGATCGCCTTGTCCGAATCGTCGAGCTGCATCTCGTGCACACGGCCCATCGCGGTGAAGAGGTGCTTCCGGATGTCTGGCTCGGAAACGACCTCAGCCTTGCGCTCGTAGGTCTCGAGCAGGGAAGACCATTGGCCGAGGCGAGTCTGAAGCTCGATCAAGCGGTCCAGAGACTCCGTGTCGTGCGGGTCGATCTCGAGCACCCGTTGGTGCACAGCGATTGCCTCGGCCGGCTTGTCGAGAATATCCTCGTAAATCGCCGCAGCCTTCACGAGCTGCTCACGTTGATCCGGCGCCGAGCGCATCATGGTCGCTTTGCGGCGGTAAATCGCGGCGAGGTCTTCGTACCGCTCGGCCTGCTGGAACAGGCGCTCCAAGGCATCGGCCGAATGGTGATGCTCCTCGTCGATCTGCAGAACCTTCTCGTAGTGCTCTATGGCGCGGTCCACCTCACCGAGGTCCTCCTCCCGGATCTCGGCAGCGCGGAGCAGTAACCCGGTCGCGAGCTGCGGATCGTCCAACGAGGCAACGACCTGCTCGTACACGCTGGCGAGGGCATCGGATGCGCCCACCGCCGCACCCAGACGCTCGAGCTCCACCCTGGACTTGGGGTGACCGGGGTCCTCGCGAAAGGCCCTTGCATAGCTCTCGAATGCGCCTCGCAGGTCGCCCAGCGAAAACTCCTGCAGTTTGGCGATCGCGTTGAACAGCTCCAATCGGCGCTCAGGGGCCGTCGCATGGTGCGCCTGAATTTCATAGACCTCGACGAGCCGGGCGGATGCCCCGCCGTCCCTGTAGATTGGCTCCAAGATGTCCGCGACGGCCGCTTGATGCTTCGACGATTCGAGCAGGCGTTCGAGGGCGCCAAGAGCCGCCGGATTGCTGGCATCGTTGGCCAGGACGTCTCGATAGATCTCGATGGCCGAGTCCGTGGACCCCATGCGCTCTTCGCGAATCTCAGCGAGACGAAGCAGTAGCGCCGTTCGTTCCCCCGGGTCGTCGTTCAACGTTAGTTGGCGCTCGACGTTGTCGACGAGGTCGCTCCAAAGGCCCTGGCGTGCGAGGAGCTCGTCGAGCGCGCTCAAGGCACCGCGGTCGGTCGGATCCAACTCTAGAATCTCGTTCTGGAGTGCGATCGCCGGATCGGCTTCATCGAGAAGGTCGGCATGAATGCGCGCCATCTCCGCCAGCACGCCGATCTTGTCTTCCAGGTCGGCATGCGCTTCGACTCGAGCGCGCAGAACGCCAATGAGCTCGGGCCAGCGTTGCGCGCTCCGATAGAGCGTATCGAGCGAGCCCAGCACCTCGAAGTCCCCGGCCTCCGCCTCGAGCACCTTTCGGTAGGCCGAAACGGCTGCCTCCAGGTCCTGAAGCTGCGACTCGTGGATCTGGGCGGTCTTGATCCAAAGAGACCGGCTCAAGGAAGCATCCTCGACGTTCGTGGCGAGATCTCCGGTGAGCTCTGCCACGGATTCGAATAGCTCATGCTCGCTCGCGAGCGCCTCGAGACGTTGTAGAGTCGCGGCATCGGAGGGCATTTCCCGGAACGCCTCGCAGAGCGACACGAAGCCTCGCTGAGTATCACCGATGTGCTGGAAGTACGTGTCAGCGACGCGCGTTAGCAACTGGAGCTTTCGTCGCGGCTCACTGCTGAAGCGATGCTGGACCCGAAGGGCGTTCACATAGTGCGACCAGTCCTCGCTCATCTCGTAGACGGGCTCGAGAACTTGCGACGCTTCGGCGGCCACTTCCGCGTCGTCGAGCAGTGCCTCCAACCGCCCCCGCGCGCCATCGTGCTCGGGGAGCAGCGAGAGCACCTCGCGGTACAGACTCACCGCGCGCGGTTTGTCTTGTAACCGCGATTCACAAACGCGGCCCAGCCGGAACTTGAGGGCCGCCAGCTCTTCGTGACTCTCCGGGTCGGCCTCGATGCGGCGCTCGAGCAATCGACCGAGGTCCTGCCAGCGCGACTCGCTCTCGTAGAGGTGCTCGAGGCTTCGGCACGCATCACCTTGCTCGACCCCGTATTCGTCTACGATGCTCTCGAAAGCCTGGATTGCACTATCAGTATCGCTCAGTGCATCGACGAAGAGCTGCGCGCGACGGTAGGCGATCTGCAGGCGGGTGCTCGGGTCTTGTTCGAGCTCGATGCGCCGGGCATACACGTCCAGGAGGTCTCGGAATCGCTCCGTTCGAACGTACAGATCAGCAAGCGCAGTGATCGCGAGTAGGTTGTCGCTCTCCAGCTC
>JBAVOF010000549.1:0-4301 GCA_049691835.1 Polyangiales bacterium | reverse complement strand
GGCGTGCGCCAGGTCGTGATCCTCGGGGCAGGGCTCGACACCCGGGCGGCGCGGATTGGGCGGGAAGGCGTCCGCTTCTTCGAGATCGACCAGCCGGCCAGCCAAGCGGACAAACATAGACGGTTGTCGAGATTTGAGAGCTATCCCATCGATGCGGCGGAGTTTGTGCCGTGCGACTTCGAACGAGATGACTTCGTGCAGCTCCTCGATGCGGCTGGTCTCGACCGCCGGGCTCCGACCTGCTTTGTCTGGGAAGGGGTGATCTATTACCTCGCCGAGGAGGCCGCGCGATCGACGCTCGTTCGGTTGGCCTCCGAATTCGACCATCGGTCGCTCCTGGTGCTCGACTATCTCAACACCAAGATGGCCAAGGCCAGCCCGCGCCTGCGCGACGAGGATCGGGCGATGAAGGGGATCATCGAGGAGCTCGGCGAGCCCATGCAGTTCGGCATCGACGACCCCGTGCCCCTAATGGCCGAGTGCGGGTATCGTTTCCTCCGAACGGTGTCGTTCGACGAGCTGGCTCTGCAGTACACGGGCACCTATGCGCGCGAGCGCTTCTTCCGCTTCCAGGCCATCGCGCTCGCCAGCCCGAGCGAGGAGCAGGCGCTTTGGTAGAAGCTCGGCGAATCGACGGCCGCAGCGTCACGTTCCGGCACGAGCCGGGGGGCGCGCCCACCTTGATTTGTGTCCACGGCTCGGCGGGCAATCACCACGCCTACGACCGGCTTCTCAATGCGCTGCCTGATCGCGACCGATACGCGATCAATCTACCGGGCCGAGCTGGCAGCGATGGGCCTGCACTCGGCACCGCGGCCGAAATGCAATCCTTCGTATCGCGGTTCATCGAATCCGAAGTGAAGGGCGACTACGTGGTCGTGGGGCACTCGCTAGGCGGCGGCATCGCCATCGAGCACGCGTTGAGCTCCCGCTCAGAGAGGCTCCAAGGACTCGTGCTGGTTGCGACGGGTGCACGATTGCGGGTCCTCCCCATGATCCTCCAGCTTTTTGAGCAGGGTGCGAAGACCGGCGTGCGACCCCCCCTTCCTCCAGCATTTTTCGAGCCGGGTGCCGATCGGGCGCTCGTCGATGCGGCGATCATGGCGTTCGATCTCACCCCCATCGAAACTGGCGCCGCCGATTGGCGCGCCGCCGATCGCTTCGACCGAATGCAAGAGATCGAGGACATCCGGGTCCCGGCACTGATCGTCGCCGGCAGCAAGGACACCCTCACGCCACCGAAGTACGCCGAATACCTCGCCGCCAAAATCCCTCAGGCTCAGCTGCACATCATAGAAGGCGCCTGCCACATGCTCATCATCGAACGGACAGCCGAGTTGGCCCGATGCATCGAGGGCTTTCTGCGTGATGCGAAGAGCCGGCTGTGAAGGCGCGCTTCGCGACCAGGACGACTGTCGGCCGATAGCTCTGGCATGCAGTCGTCAGCCGCACTAGGTTGCCTCCCGTTCATGATCGACATCGACATGGCGTTGCGCGAGCGCTTCGGGCTCTCCGATTTTCATCCTTGGCAAAGGGAAGCGATCATCGAGCTCCTCGACGGGAAGCAGAAGGTCGTGGTCATCGCACCGACTGGTGGGGGCAAGTCGCTGTGCTATCAGCTCCCCGCTGCCGTTTTGGAAGGCACCTCGATCGTCATCTCGCCCCTCATCGCGCTGATGGAAGACCAGGTTCGCGCTCTGACGCAGCGCGGGATATCGGCGACGTATCTGGCGTCGACGCTTGATCCAGAGGAGCTGCGAAAGCGTGAGCAGGACGTTTTTCGAGGGAGTCACCGGCTCGTTTACGTGGCGCCCGAGCGTCTGGAATCCCCGAGGCTGGTGCAACGCCTGGCCGGGCTTCGGCCGCCGCTGCTGGCCATCGACGAGGCCCACTGCATCTCGCAGTGGGGGCATGACTTCCGCCCCTCGTATCTGCGCCTGGGCGAGGTCATCGAGCGCGTCCAGCCCCGTCGGGTCCTTGCATGCACGGCCACCGCAACGCCCATCGTGCGCCGGGAGATTCAGGAGCGACTGGGTCTCGGCTCGGACCAGAGCGCCGTCATCCTCCGCGGTTTCTCTCGTCCGAACCTCCACCTGGCAGCCGTCGAGAGCGACAGCTCCACGGAACGTCGCACGCTGATGCGCCGCGCGCTGCGCGAGGCGCTCGGTGGACCGGCGAGCCCGCAAGGTGGCGCCATCGTGTACGCGGCGACTCGGCGGAGCACCGAGAACTTGGCCGAGGTGCTGGCTGAGGATGGTTGGCGCGTAGCCGCGTACCACGCGGGGCTCCCCTCGTCGGTGCGCGAGGAAGTCAATCGGCGTTTCGCCGAGCGCTTGCTCGATGTTGTGGTTGCCACCAATGCTTTCGGGATGGGGATCGACCGACCTGACATTCGCACGGTCGTGCACGCGCAGGCGCCTGGCTCGGTCGAGGCCTACTACCAAGAGGTCGGTCGAGCCGGTCGAGACGGGCAACCGGCGCACGGACTGCTGTTGACCAGCTCTGGCGATCTGGGGCTTCGGCGCCGATTGATCGGTTTCAGCGGCGGCAGAGACCCAGGCGCGCAGGTCGATCCCGAGCACGTGCAGCAGCAGTGGCGCCTGTTCCTCGACCTCATGCGGTACGTTGAAGCGGGAAGCTGCCGCCACGACTTCATCCTTCGATACTTTGGCGACGAGCAGGAGACGCTTGGTGGCTGCGGTCATTGCGACGTCTGCGAACGGCTCGAAGAGCTCGGCGAGGAAGGAGCTTCGGGCGGCGCGTCCGAAGACGATGCTCTCCTGGTGCGCAAAGCCCTCGCCGGCGTCGCGCGCAATCAGGGCCGCGCAGGGCTGACGGCCGTGTCAGACATGCTCCATGGGACCGACAACGAACGCCTGCGTCGCCTAGGCCTCACCGAGCTGAGCACGCACGGGCTGCTTCGCCCGCACCCAAAGCCATGGGTTCTCGCACTGCTCAGGCGGCTCATCACCGCAGGCCTGGTCGATCTGACGAGCGGCGATTTTCCGATTCCGTATCTCACCTCGTCCGGAGTTGCGACCATGAAAGGTGAAGAGCGGGTGCGTGTTCTTGTGCCACCAGCAGACACAGGGCGCCCGCGACAAGCCAAGAAAGAGGGCCGGCGACCCGGCAAGGCGCTCCCGGACGAGGTCGACGCGTCCCTCTTCGAGAGCCTGCGAGCGACACGGCTCGAGCTCGCGCGGGCTAAAGGCGTCCCCGCCTACGTCATCTGTCACGACCGAACGTTGATCGAGATCGCTGCGCAGAAGCCGGCATCGATGTCGGCGCTCGCCGAGATCTACGGCATGGGCCCAGCGCGAATCGAGAGTTACGGCGCGCCGTTCTTGGACGCGGTGAACGCCCACGCGCCATAGCCCACCACCTCGTGCCGGCTCCCCGCGGTGTCACCGGAGTTCCTCAGGTCCAGTCGCCGCGGGACGAGCGAATGGCGTCGCGCGGCTTGTAGCAGGCCTTGCACCGCCACGCGGCCACACGCATCGTCAGGGCCAATCCGTTCGGGGTCTAGGGATTCGATGGCTGCGGCGGTCGCCGCGTCCATTCGCTTTGCGGTAGCGTACTCATGGTAGTGGCTCAGGTCCGAGCTGACGACGATGAGCGTTTCCGATCCGCCCCACAGAACCTCCAAGGCTTCGTCAACCTGCCGGGCCGTTGCCTGTCCGACTGCGACCGGCAGCACCGAAAAGCAATCGAGCACCTGCTGCAGGAACGGTAACTGCACTTCCAGGCAATGCTCCCAGCGGTGCGCGTCGTCGCGCACTTGCACGAACGGGAGACGGCAGAGGGTATTCCGAGCGTCCTGGTCGATCGGCACGGAGCCCAATGGCGTATCGAAGGCCGCGTGGCTTGGGATGGCGAGACCGGTAAACGCGACGTGATGACTGGGTCCCAGCAGCACGACTCGCGCGACGAGCCCAGGGGCGCCTTCGAGCAATACGAATGCGCTTGCTGCGACCGAACCCGAGTACGTGTAGCCGGCATGTGGCGCGATCAGGGCTTTGGGCGCGGCGCGCCGAGGGGGAAGTGATGCGCGCGCTTGATCGAGATACCCATGCAATCCCTCGCGCAAAGCGTTCGCATCGGCGGGATAAAATGCACCTGCGACGGCGGGGGCACGCTGGGTTACCACTCGATGACTCTGCGCACGCTGGAGGACTTGTCAACGTTGCCTCACCGAGCTTGCCAAGCAAAGCGCCCGTGCGCATTGTATATTTATGACCCAAACCGAGACATCTTCGGTGCGGACTGAGTATTGGAGCCGTCTCGAAGACGGGCGTCTGGTC